>CBFHAF010000295.1:0-6174 GCA_965653435.1 uncultured Chitinophaga sp. | reverse complement strand
ATTCGCCGAGGTTCTACCCGGGCAACCACTGGAACGATGCGGACGGGCGCAATACCAACGGCACCTCCGCCAGCCAGGTATATCACGCCGTTTCATGGGCGGGCTTTGTTTCCTATAACTTCCATACCAAATACAACATCGACCTTTCTTACCGGGCAGACGGCAATTCCAGCTCCGGCACCGCCAGCAGGTATGCCATCAATCCATCCGTGGGCGTGCGGTACAACTTTACGAAAGAGCCCATTTTCGAGAACCTGAACTTTATCGATTACGGTTCCATCAGGGCGTCTTATGGTGTGAACAGCCGCCCGGCCTCCACACAGGTCAATTCACTGGGCCTGTACCAGGTCTACGCCGACTATAACAACATGAACGCTATCGCGCCGGATTTCGGCGTGATGCCGAACCCTTTCCTTGAATCGGAAAAAGCGTACCAGTACAACGGGGGCATAGACCTGAGCTTTTTCAAAGGAAGGCTGAGCTTCAACTACGATACTTACTTCAAGAAATCGTACAACATCCTGCAAGACCAGCAGCTGACCGACGTAACAGGGTACAAGAAGATACAGGTGAACGGCGGCGGGATCGTGAACTACGGCCATGAGCTGGCAGTCAGCATCAGGCCCATTGCCTCCACCAAGCCGCAGGGCTTCCAGTGGAGCCTTAACCTGAACGGGGCCATTGCGCGCGGCGTGCTCACCGAATTGCCCGGCGGGCTGCAGTTCTCCCGGTTCGACGATGGTGCGCCCTTCTACATGGACCTTGCCCGTAAAGTGGGCCGCAACCCGATCAGCAACTACCTCTACGAAACACAGGGCATTTACCAGAACGACAGCGATGTGCCCGTGGACCCGATCCGCGGCGTGCGCTACAAAACCGGGCGCGGCAACGGCACATCCTACTTCCAGGCGGGAGACCCGATGTGGAGGGATGTGAACGGCGATTATTTCCTGGACGACAAAGATGACAACGTGATCGCGGGCAACCCTGAGCCCGGCGTTACCGGCGGTTTTTCCAACACCTGGAGCTATAAGAACTTTTCGCTGAATGTCTTCTGTTCCTACGTGATCAACCGCACCATCATCAACACCGCCATGGCGTCGCGCCTTATGAAGCTCACAGAGCCTTACAACATCACTTACTCAGGTGCGGGCGGCGGTTCGGTGAACATCTACGACCTTTCCCGGCTCGATTACTGGCAGTACCCGGGCGATGTGGCGAAATACCCGAACGTCTACTACATCTGGCGCAATGGCAGGATACAGCCTTTCCGCGTAGACCAGACCCTGTTCCAGGAAGACGGCTCCTACTTCAAGATCAACCAGATCACCATGGGATATAACTTCAGGGATTTCGGGTTTATGAAAAGGGTGAAAATGCGCACACTGAGAGCATACGCCACGCTCTTCAACGTAGCTGTGTTCTCCAGCTATTCAGGCCCCAACCCTGAAGCGGTAAGCCAGCTGGGCCGTGACAATATCAACGGATACCCGCCGGCGCGCAGCTTTACAGCAGGCATATCAGCAGAGTTTTAACCAGAAAAATGCACACCATGAAAAAATGGCCGATCATACTTTTAACAACACTCATAATAGGAGCAGGGCTTAGCGCCTGCAACAAGTTCCTGGACGTGAACCCCAACGACCGGTTTACGGGAGCGGATTACTGGAAAACACCGGAAGACGCGCAGATGGGCGTAACAGCAGCCTACAGCATTTTGCGGAACAGGTATGCCAGCTGCATCCAGTACGCCTTCGGCGATCTCAGGCCGGGTAACTTCAACATGTTCAAGAAATCCAACTTTGCCGCGCTGGCCGCAAACGACCTCCGCGGCGGCGGCCTGACGACCACAGACGGCAGCAACAGGCCGCGCGAGAACTGGACCGATTGGTGGGAGTCCATTGCAACCGCCAATCTTTGCATTGCCCGCATCGATGAAATGAAGTCCAGCCAGATCAGCCCCGCGGAGAAGGCGCGGCTGATGGGGGAAGCGCGCTTCGTCCGCTGCTTCAACTATTACATGCTCGTGCTGCAATACGGCGATGTGCCGCTGCAGCTGGACCCGTACGATATAGCGCTGAAACCCAGGATGGACATGCTCCGCGTGTTCGATACCTGCATCAGTGATCTCAGGATTGCCGCCGCAGACCTGCCCGTTACTTACAACGACCCCACACACCGGGCTGTAAGGGCCACCAGGGGCGCCGCGCTCACATTGATGGCGCATATGTACATGTGGCAGGCGGGTTTCGACGCAGCCAACGCACAGGCGCTGTACCGCAAAGCCGCGGATGCATGCAAAGAAGCGATGGACCTGAATATCTACCGCCTGATGCCTTATGAGCCGGAACTCTTTAAAGAGATATTCAAAGGCCGTTCCGAAGAAGGCATCTGGGAAATATCGATGGATGCGAACTATGGCAACATTATGAACAATTTCATCTCGCAATGGGTGCTTCACCAGCCGGTACTGGCCAGCAGCGGCTCCCTGTACGGCGGCCTGGGAAGCGAGATAACCGTTAAAAAAGAATACCTGGATTACCTGTATACCCCGGGCGAGCCGGACGCGCGTTTCACCCTGTGGTTCGATGATCCGTATTCCACCGTGAACCCGCAATCGCAGATGTTCCTGAAGTTTTCCAGCATACCCGACCCCGCCGTACGTTCATTTGACGCGAACATTATCATCTTCCGGTATGCAGACCTGTTGCTGCTGCGTGCGGAAGCATTGTCTTACCTCGGAACCGAAGACGCCACGGCCATTGCGCTGCTGAACGAAGTGCGGAGGAGGGCGGAAGCGGAGGATTATACCGGCGCAGGCGGTAAGCCCCTGCAGGACGCTATATTCAGAGAGCGTGTTAAAGAGCTGTGGTGCGAAGGCCACCGCTGGTACGACCTGGTGCGTACGGGCCGCGTAAAGGATTTTACGCAATGCGAGAACTTTCTTTCCGACGACCAGTTTGAACGCGGGGCATGGACCTGGCCCATTCCCAACAGCGCCATCCGCAGCAACCCATTGATCACACAAAATCCCTACTGGGCACAATAGTGCGCATAAAACAAACGCGTATGAAAAAGACAATAAAGCGCTTGCTGATATTGGTTTGCGGCCTGGCCATGCTGCAAGCCTGCTCAAAAGACGATTATTATGTGGACGGCGGCCTTGCCGACCCGGTATATAACGGCACGATCTACAATTACCTCGAAGAAAAAAAGCTTTACTTCGATACCATTAAACATATCGTGGACCTTGCCGGCCTGAAGGATATGTTCAGCAACGATACCATCACTTTTTTCGCGCCAACGGACGATGCAGTTAAACAGGCAATGCTGGCGATCAACACCATCCGCTGGCAGCTGGACCAGGATTCCGTGCATATAGATGATATAGGGCAGGAGGTATGGCGGAAATTCCTCGGCATGTATATCATGGAAGGGAAACGCGTGGCAGGCACCTTTCCCCGCGTAAACCCGGATAATATCAGCGCCTTTCCCGGCATCAACTACGTGATGCTGGACGGATATATCCTTAATATCGGCCTCGTATATACGAATTACAACGGCGTGGAAGCCGTTGGCCCGCGGCTGTTGCAACTTACAGACATCACGTTCGACCCGTCCAATTTCAGGAACAATCCTTACGTGATGATCGCATCCTCCGATATTCAACCGAAGAACGGGGTGATACATGCCCTGAAGAACAATCACCTGCTCGGTTTCAGGGGTGGCGAGTTTTTGCGCGTGGCGCTGGATTATTTAAATACCAAAGAATAATGTCCATGAAAAGATCGATATATCAATACTTTGCATGCACCCTGGCAGGCATGGCCCTGCTGGCCGCCTGCAAAAAAGAAACCGTGAACAGCAGCGGCAAGAGCCCCTACGGCGACCCTGTGCTGCCTTCCATCGTGTTTGCTGAAAACGCCATTGACCCCGGCAAAGGGGCCGTGAACGACGAGATAGTGATAAAAGGAACGGGGTTCCGCGCGCTGAAAGACAAGCTGGAAATGCAGTTCAACGGCATTGCCGGCAGGATACTGGAAGTGACGGACAGCAGCGTACGCCTGCAGGTGCCTGAAATGGCCAGCTCCGGGCCGGTGAATGCCAAACTGGGACAGGAATTTTACTTCGGCCCCTTTTTCCGGGTATTAGGCCCTATGCAGATGGATACCGTCTTTCCCAGCGTACGCGGGGCCGACCGTACCGTAAATGCCATCATTCCCGTGGGCGACAACAAATACCTGGTAGGCGGCTCTTTCACCAACTTCGACCAGGCCAATATCGCCGGCGGCACCAACAGGGTGGCCCGCATGAACGCCGATGGCACCCTCGACAGATCGTTCACCTACGGGCATTTCACCGGGCCTACCGGCGGCGTGAACGCATTGCTGTACCTGCCTTCAGAGCAGAAGTACCTGGTAGCGGGCTCCTTTAACCGTTATTCCAGGATAGAGCATGTATATTCCATCGCCCGCCTGAATTTCAACGGAACGTTGGACAGCTCGCTGGTCAACCTGCCCTCCCAGTTTGTGGCAACCCGCTCTTCGCTGACGGGCGGCGTTCGTGGCAATATCACGGATATGCACCTGCAGGCAGACGGGAAGATAATCATCACGGGGAACTTCCGTTATTACGTAAAACCCGACTACAACCTGGTATCCGTCGTATCCGGCGCAGATTCCCTGCACCTCGATTCCACGGCGGTGAATTACATTGCCCGCCTTCATCCCGATGGAAGCCTTGATTCTTCCTACCATTACGACCTTGTGAATCATCGTGGCCGCGAAACCGTGAACGGGTTCATTTCCCGTTCCATCCTGCAGCCCGATGGCAAACTGGTGATCGTGGGCAACTTCACCAAATACAACAACCAGACCGCGACGCGTATTGCACGCCTCAATGCGGACGGCTCGCTGGATAATTCCTTCAACCCCGGCGCAGGACCGGATATTGCCATCCAGGACGTGGTGCTGCAGCCTGACGGAAAGCTGCTGATAGCAGGAGGTTTCAACCGGTATAACGGAGTGAAGGCCATGCGCGCCGCGAGGTTGATGCCCAACGGCGACCTGGACGTGACCTTCAGCATAGGGGATGGGCCCGACGGTTCGCTCTTCCGCGTTGGCCTCGTGCCCGGCGCCAACGGCGCCATCCTCCTGTCCGGCAACTTCCGCAAGTTTGCAGGAGTGCCGAGGAATAACTTTGTTACTATAAATGCAGACGGCAGCCTGCATAAAACCTATAACAGCAACGGCGGCATTACGCTGAATATCGATGCGGATCTTGGGGGTGTGAATTGCATTACCCCGATGCAGGGAGGAACAAAAGCGCTGTTGCTCGGCGGCAGCTTTACTGTGTTTGATTACCGTACGGCCAACCGTATCATGAAATTGAAATACGAGTAGACCTGTTTATGAGAGCACAAAAAAAGGCCATAAGATTTCTTATGGCCTTTTATTTTGTTTGTTTGGATTCGGTCTGTAGTTGCGGCGTTTGCCGTTCTTCGGCTTGCCTTTCCCGCCGCCGCCTCCATGATGGCCGCCATGGCCGCCGCCGGAGCCGCGGAATTTCGGCTGGTATTCGGGCGCAGGGCCCAGTTCGGGCGGTACGGCCGCTTTGGTGACTGCATGCCCCAGCAGCTGTTCGATGCGGGAAAAGCGGCCCTGTTCCTTGGGGCTGATAAAGGTATACGCGGTACCGTCTGTGGCAGCCCTTGCGGTACGGCCGATACGGTGGATGTAATCCTCCCCGTCGTTAGGCACGTCGTAGTTGATCACCAGGTCTATATCCTCAATATCGATCCCGCGGCTCAGGATGTCTGTCGCCACGAGGATGTTCAGCTTTTTATTCTTGAAGTTCAGCAGCGTCTGCTCACGTTCGGCCTGTTCCAGGTCGGAGTGTATCTCGTCTACGGAGAACTTCGCACGTTTCAGCACCTGGGTCAGCTGCTTCACATTCTGCTTGCGGGAACAGAAAACGATCACGCTTTCTTTCTGCCTGCTGCCAAGGATATGCTTCGCCAGCGGCACTTTCTGTTCCTCGGTCACCACGAACGCTTCCTGCTTGATCCTCTCCGGGGGTTTGGAAATGGCGATGTTCACCTGTTCCGGGTTATTGAGGATCTTCAGGGCCAGCTTGCGCATCTTGTCCGGCATGGTGGCGGAGAAAAGCAGCGTC
>CBFHAF010000294.1:0-6194 GCA_965653435.1 uncultured Chitinophaga sp. | reverse complement strand
TCGGTATCGACGACACGCTGCTGGCCAGTACGTCGATCCCGGCCCTCACCACGAAAAAAGCGCTCGAATCCGAGCGCTTTTTTTATGCAGTAATCATCTTGCTCCATTACAATTCCACAGCCAGCAACTCTCCTCCCAATTCATGTAAAACATTTTGAAGCTTTTCCCTTTGCTGCGGACGGGGATTTTTCTATCTTTAATACAATCGATTGCAGCCAAGGCTTAAGCAAGGCATTAATGGAAAAAAATGGGCGTGAAAAGTGAAAATAATCTCAAAACAACTGCAAAAGAAGGTACCGGCCATCCGCATGTTCAAACGTTGTAATTGCGGGTGAAGCGGCTAATTGTCACGCGGTTATTGGTTTCCCCGTAAGGGATCATTACTTTTAATCACGGCCGCGTTATGAAAACAATTAGCCGCGATGTATTCCACCTTTAATTATTTCCTCTGCATATGACAGGTAAGCGCTTTAACAGACCATTCATTTTACTGGTATTATTTTGTCTCGCTGTATATGGCATGGCCTGCCGCAGCACTGCCGGCACGGCAGACGTGAACTGGAAAAAAACCCGTGTGCTGGTGTATACCAAAAACGGGAAGGGCTTTGTGCACGACAATATTCCCAGCGCGGTAGCAGCTTTTAAAAAAATGGGAACGGATCATGGGTTTACCGTGGATGTTTCGGAAGACCCTTCCGTGTTTACAGATGCCAATCTTGGCAAATATGACGCGCTCGTTTTCGCCAGCACCAACAACGAGGTTTTCGACACGGATGCACAAAAAGTGGCTTTCATGCGCTATATTCAATCCGGCGGCGGGTTCATGGGCGTTCACTCGGCCATCGGCACAGAGCGAAAATGGACCTGGTTCAAGATGATGATCGGCGGAACTTTCAGCTGGCATGCGAAATTCCAGCAGTTCTCCCTGCAGGTGATAGACCCCAAACACCCGTCTATGGCCAATGTGCCGAAAGTATGGGTGCGGGAGGATGAATGTTATTTTTCAAAGGAAATGTACCCCGGCATCAAAACGCTGATGGCGCACGACGTATCCAGCCTGAAGATCGTGAACGACACGATACTCACGAAAAACCAGGGCTCTTTCGGCAATAATTATCCCGCTGTATGGTACCAGCACTTCGATGGCGGGCATATCTGGTTCACTTCACTGGGGCATCACATGCGCGATTATGCCGAGCCCGTTTTTGTGAACCACCTGTACGAAGGCCTCCGCTGGGTGGTGGGCCAGAGCGGCCGCCGCGACCTTTCAAAAGCATATGCCACCAGCCCGGCCACGCCGGTGCGGTATGAATAAATACAAATGCAAACCATGAAATACAACAGCTACGTTATGGGTGCAGCCCTCCTGATAGCGGCCTGCAATCCCCCGGCACCGAAAGAAGAACAACAACAGATGGTACACCTCATCACCCTGGCTCCCGGTCACTTCCATGCCGCCCTTGTCCAGAAAAGCACTACCCCCGGCATCGACAGCGTCGTGAACGTGTACGCACCCGAAGGCCCGGAACTCGAAGCGCACCTGAGCCTCATCAACCAATACAATTCACGGCCGGACAATCCGACCCATTGGAAGGAAGAAGTGTATACCGGCCCCGACTTCCTGGAGAAAATGACCGCCGGCCCCAGGGGCAGCGTGGTAGTGATCGCAGGAAATAATCAAGACAAAACCAAATACATCGGCACTGCTGTACTGGCCGGCATGAATGTGCTGGCGGATAAACCGATGGCCATCACCACGGAAGATTTCGAGTCGCTGAAAAGTTCTTTCACCGCTGCCGCTGAAAAAAAGGTGCTGCTGTATGATATCATGACCGAGCGCTCCGAGATCACCAACATCCTGCAAAAGGAACTGATCCACCAGCCCGCCGTATTCGGCGAGCTGCAGCCCGGCACGGTAGAGAAGCCGGCCATCGAAATTGAAAGCATCCATCACTTTTATAAAATGGTATCCGGCAAGCCGCTCCGCCGCCCGGCCTGGTTCTTCGACCCCTCCCAGCAGGGCGACGCCAACGTGGATGTGAACACCCACCTGGTAGACCTTGCGCACTGGATGCTTTTCGACACGACCGCGCTCAGCTACCAGTCGGATATTAAGCTGACCAAAGCCGACAAGTGGAGAACACCGCTTACCCTCAGCCAGTTCAGCACCATCACCGGCGCCGCTGCTTTCCCGGACTTCCTGAAAGCATTCGTAAAACAGGATACCATCGTGGATGTGGCCGCCAACGGCACGCTGCACTACGCGGTGAAGGGAATTAACGTACGTGCGTCAGCGTTATGGAACTTCCAGGCGCCCGAAGGCGGCGGGGATTCCCATTACGCCATAGCGCGCGGCACCAAAGCCAACATCGTGATCCGCCAGGGAAAAGAAGAAAGCTGGAAACCGGAGATCTATGTTGAGCCCATTACTACTGAAGCCGGCTACGAACAGGCTTTGCAGGCGGCCATTCAGCAGCTCTCGGGAAAATATCCCGGTATTACGCTGGAAAAACAGGATAAACGCTGGAAAATACAGATCCCGGATAATCTCAAAACCGGCCATGAGGCCCACTTTGCAGAAGTGCTGCAGCGTTATATGCAATTCCTGAAAGCAGGCAAGGTACCAGACTGGGAAGTGTCCAACATGATCGCGAAATACTACGTTACTACTGCAGGCCAGGCGATGGCCAAAGAAAAATAGTGAACATGAATGAGTTCAATCTGTCAGGCAAGCTGGTACTTGTTACCGGAGGAGGCTCAGGCCTTGGCCTTTCTATGGCCCGCACCTTTATCCGTTATGGCGCCAGGGTGATCATTGCCGGCCGCAGGGAAAACGTGCTGAAGGAAGCGGTAAAAGAACTGGGGATGCTGTCATCGTTCATCACGGCGGATCTTTCGGCGCTGGAAAATATCCCGGCACTGGTAGAGCGCATCGAAAACGAGTTCGGCCCGCTGGACGTGCTGGTGAACAATGCGGGCATCCATCTCAAAAAAGATGCGCTGGATGTATCAGACGCTGAGTTCGAAAACGTGGTGCGCACCAACCAGTCCGCCGTGTTTGCACTCTCCCGCGAAGTGGCCCGCAAAATGATCCCCCGGGGGAAAGGCAGCATCGTAATGGTCAGCTCCATGGCCAGCCGTTACGGCATCCCGAAGGTGATCGCCTACACCGCCGCAAAATCTGCCATCGAGGGTATGACGAAAGCGCTGGCAGTAGAATGGTCCCCCGCGGGCATCCGCATCAACTGCATTGCGCCGGGGTTTATCGAAACGGAGATGTCTGCAAAAGCATTGAACAACGATCCCGAACGCAAGAACAAAGTGCTGGGCCGCACGCCCATGCAAAAGCTGGGTAAACCCGAAGACGTAGGTCTGGCAGCGGTTTTCCTTGCATCAGACGCGGCGGGTTTTATTACGGGGGCAAGCCTGGCGGTAGACGGCGGCAATTCCATTGGTTTTTAAAAAATCTAAATCCATATTCCACATGCATTCCAAGAAAACTGGCCAGGAATCTTCCCGCAGGAAATTCCTGAAAAATTCCATCAAAGGGGCGGTAGGCACGCTGGCGCTTACCAATCTGCCCACGATTGTACCCGCCCATGTAGTGAAAGGCCCCATGGCGCCGAGTAACCGCATCAATATCGGCGCTATCGGCAACGGCCGTATTTCCCGGGAACACGATATGCCCGGCGTTTGGAAACATGACCAGGCCAGGATCCTTGCCGTATGCGACCTGGACAAGAACCGCGTGGAATCAGCCCGCAAGCTCGTGAATGACTATTACAGCAAAAAAACCGGGCAGACCTCCAATGCCGTAAAAACATATGAAAACTACGAGGACCTGCTCGCCAATAAAGACATCGACGCGGTGATCATCAGCACGCCGGACCATTGGCATGTGATGCCCGCTGTAGCCGCCGTACGCGCAGGGAAAGACGTGTACATGCAGAAGCCTGCTTCGCTTACTATCGCGGAAGGCCGTTTCCTCAGCAACGAAGTGCATAAAACCGGGCGCATCCTGCAGATCGGCAGCCAGCAGCGTTCCATGCCGCAGTTCAAAAGAGCCTGCGAACTGGTGCGCAACGGCCGCATCGGCAAACTGCATACTATTTACGTAGGCCTGCCGATCGATAATCCGGCTGAAAGTACCGTTGAGCAAGACATGCCCGTTCCTGCCTCTCTCAATTATGAAAAATGGCTGGGCGAAACACCGGTAGTACCATATACCCTCAAGCGCGTGCACCCGCTCAACGATTTCTCCAGACCAGGCTGGCTGCGCTGCGAACAATTCGGCGCAGGCATGATCACCGGCTGGGGCGCCCACCACTTCGACATCGTGAACTGGGGAATGGGAACGGAATATACAGGCCCCATCGAGATCACCGCCTCCGCGGAATTTCCGAAGCCGGGCAATCTCTGGGATGTGCATGGCCCGTTCAAATCCGAGAATATTTATGCCAACGGCGTGAAAGTGCTCGCCAGCAACAGCTACCCTAACGGCGTGAAATTCGTTGGCTCCGAAGGCTGGATCTTCGTTTCCCGAGGCAGCTATTCCGCCACAGCGAACGATCCCACCCAGGCAGCCAAAAACAGCAAGGCACTGGATGCCAGCGATCCGAAAATTCTCAGCTCTGTAATAGGGGAGAACGAAATAAAACTGGTGGACAGCAAAGACCATCACGGCAACTGGCTGGAATCCGTCGTGAGCCGCAACTCACCCATCACGCCCATTGAAGTAGGACACCGCGCCTGCACTGTTTGCCTGCTGAATCATGCGGGTATGAAGCTGAAGCGCAAGCTCTACTGGGATCCTGTGCTGGAGCGGTTCAAAAATGACGACGAAGCGAATCTTATGTTAAGCAGGCCACAACGCTGGCCATATATTCTTGCTTAACACTGGCGGAAGGGAATAGGGCGCATCTATCCAGGTGCGCCCTTTTTTATTCTCTTACAAGGGAACATAAGTTATCTTTATCTCGTTGTTCCGTTTCATATCAGTATTCAGCCCGAAGCTTTTTGTTTGCCCTCCATAACTGATGCGCAGCTCAGCAGTGTTGGGAGGAATGCTGCCCAGGTTGTCCGCCGAAAAAAGCAGGATATTTTCACCCCGTTTCAGCTCCACCGGTATCTGCGCTATTTTCTTTTTCACGGCAAATCCTTTGTGGATGGCTACCCCATTCAGCTGCAAGGTCACGCTGTCCCCGTCTTCCACCTGCCCGTCCCACAGTTCGAGGGTTATATTCTTTTCCTTCACTTCAAACGAACCGAGAGGTTCGGTTTTGCGGGAAGCGGCAATAGTGGTGATGGTATCTTTTTTACCGGGCCTGTATTCTATCTGCGCTACCAAGAAAGTTGTAAAGTCATTTGCCCGGTAAGTGAAGTCCAGTGCATATTCCTGCTGGTCTATTCCCATATAAAGACGGCCGGTATTGGGCGGCAGACGGCCATAGTTGTCAGCGAAAAAAGCGAGGATGTTCATGCCGCTGTCCAGCATGATATGCTGGCGGCGGTTGTCTTCGTTCACCTCGGCCTTGTTCAGCAGCGGCTTGCCGTTGTGGAGCAGGGTTACGGTATCCTTATCCAGGGTCTCCTGGTCATTGATCTGCAATACAACAGCGGGATCATAGGAAATGATCTTATCGTACAGGCCGTAAAAAAGATCCCGGTCTTCGGGATGCAGTATTTCCTGTGTGGCCGTGTCTTTCCAGGGAGTGTTGTTTATTTTCTGAAAAGAAATGGAATCGCGGTAAAGCAGATCGCGGAGCGTCACTTTAGTGCTTACGTAGATCTCGTCGTCGTCATACAGCCCTTTCATCCAGATGCCGAAATTGTCTATCCACATCCTGTTCAGCGAAAGGTTCTTTCCCTTAAGGTCCAGCGTACCGTTCAGGTACATGAGCCAGATGCCTAGTTTGAAAGGCGTTTCACTGAAAGGAATTTTATTCCTGCCAATGCCCAGCTGGCCATTATTTTTTTTCACGAGCAGTACTTTGTAGGAGCCGGAAAAAACACTGTACCGGATGTTCAGCTTCGCCGGGAACAGTACCCCGTTCGCAGGTTCGCCGATTTCAAGCTCTATCGTGGTGGCGGGGATATGGGGCCATCGCTTGCTGCTCATTTTCCAGGTTCCGGTGAAGGGGTTCTGCTGGGCTGAGGCGTTAAAGAACATGCACATTAGCCAGGTACAAACAATT
>CBFHAF010000293.1:0-6210 GCA_965653435.1 uncultured Chitinophaga sp. | reverse complement strand
TTCGGTGAATTTCCCGCGGCGGCTGCGGAGGTAGCTGTTGCCGTCCACGTAGCTGTTAAACGCCGCAGCCTGCTGTGCCGCCGTAATAGCAGCGCCGGTTGCATCCACGTAATCCGCGAAAAAATCCACCGCTTCGTTTGCCTGCGGAATGTAAGCCAGGCTTACCTGCTGCGGCAGCCCCTGGATGCTGTTATTCACGATACCATACGTAAAGGGGCTGCCGGATTGTGCGCTCACAAAGAGGTTCAGGGAGCTGATCCATTTTTCATTCCATGCCCTGCGGTAGTCCACGTTGAACACCATACGGTGGCGGATGTCGAAATTGGACCATGCCAGCCCTGCATTGTTGGGGCTCAGCGCCTGGTTCAGTTGCCAGTTGGATTCCATCGAGTTGCGGACGCCATTGAATACGTCTTTGCTTTCGCCATAGGTGTAAGCGCCGGAAACGTTCAGGCCCGGAGCGATGGTTTTGCTCACCGTAGCGGTGATGCTGTAACGGAATCCCTTGCTGGTATTGCTCAGCAGGTAAGCGTTGGAGAAGGCGGGATAAATAGTACCGGAATAGATGGGTTGTTGTTTGTCTTTGTCGTAGTAGTGATATACCGGATTGTCCGTAATATTCACCTGCTGGAAAAATACGTCCTTCAGGGTTTTGGTTGCCAGCCCTTCCAGCCCGAACTTCCACTGGCCGGCAGTGGTGTAGTCCAGCGCAAGGCTTGCGCGCAGCTCCTTGGGCATTGTAAAATCGTTGTCGATCAGGTCTACCTGTGTTTTCCCGGCATTTGGATTATTGACCACAACGCCGTTCTGCCCCACAAAATCAGCAATGCCGTTGTTTCCCGGCTTGTTCGCATCGGAGCCCGGTGCAAAAGGTTTATTCTCCGCCCGCTGATCGAAAGAGCCATAGGTAAGGCCGTTGTTGTAATAAGCATAGGCCAGCCAAGCGAATGGGACCCGGCCGGTGAAGATGCCTGCCCCGCCACGCAGCACCAGCGATTGATCACCAAGGATATTGTAGCGGAAACCGATGCGCGGAGAGATCTGCACGCGGTTGAAATATTTTCCTGTAAGGCGGCTCAGTTGCGTATAATAATACGAGGTCCCGAAATACGGATCATCCGGCGCGTCCTTTATTTTGTCCGTCAGTTCAGGTTTGTCCGGCAGATGGGTATAGTCTGCGCGCAGGCCCGGCGTGATCTTTAATTTGTCGGTGAGCTGTATCTCGTCCTGCACGTAAAGGCTGTACATGTTCACATTAAACACTGCGGCGGGATTCGAAAGGATGTAATCCCTCGTGTTGTTGATGTAGTTGTAGCTGCCACGCACGCGATAAGGGCGGGCGGCGATGTAGTCTTCTATGCTCAGGTAGTCCACGCGGCCGTTCCAGCTGTTCACAAAACCATAGTCGATATGGTACAGCTCGTTGTGCGTACCGAAGAGGAATGTATGTTTTCCTTTGCTCCAGGTAAAGTTGTCGCTGATCTCCAGTGTGCGTTGTTTCATGTTGTAGACAGACGCTTCGCGGTCAGTTCCGATATAGATCGTTGTGCCCGGCGCACGGCCCATGATCTGCACCTGCGGCAGGTTGGGGTTCCCCATCGGGTCGCGCCTGTCTTTTACCGTACTGAACCCTATGATCAGGCTGTTGGATTTTGAGCCGGAGAAACGGCTCTTCAGTTCGGCAACGGTGCTGTTCTGATCGTTCTCCTGGTTGAAGGCCATGCTGGTAAAACGGAAATCCTGCTGGTCGCGGTCCATATGCACGGCTTCGGAGAAAATGGTATTGTTGCGGAGGGAAAGCTGATGTTTTGCGCTGATGTTCCAGTCTATCCTGCCGAAGAATTTTTCGGAACGCGAAGAGGTATTGAATGCGCCGGCGGTACCCGGATCGAATGCATCATAACGGCTTTTTGTTGCCTGTATGATGTCCTGCGCATCCTTCTCACTCAGAACGGGCGCGGTTTCCGGCATTCCGGCCTTCAGCAGCACAGGGTCTGTACGGCGGGTAAGTTCCATGTTCGTAAAAAAGAAAAGTTTGTTCCTTACGATGGGAAAACCAAGCCTGAAACCCGCCTGGTAATCTTCAAAAGCAGAAGGCATCTTCCCGGAAGAACCTTTTTTATCGTTTGTTATCAGCGAAGCATTCCGGCCGAAACCATAGATGGAGCCGCTCCATTTATTGGTGCCGCTTCTCGTAACCGCGTTCACGCTGCCGCCGGTGAAGTTGCCGATCTTTACATCATACGGCGCAAGGTACACCTGGATGTCTTCGATGGCATCCAGCGAAACGGGGTTGGTGCGCGTGCTGCTGCCGGGCTGGCCGGAAGTGCCGCTTTGCCCGCCCAGCGAAGGGCTGAAGCCGATGGCATCGTTGTTCACCGCCCCGTCGAGCGTTACGTTGTTGTAACGGAAATTGGTGCCGCCGAAGCTGTTGTCCTTGCTTCCCTGCGGAACGAGCCTTGTCATATCCTGTATGCTTCTGCTGATGGTAGGCATGTTGCGGATGCGGTCGCGCCCGATGTTCCGGCCTGTACCGAAAGCGGCTGCATCCTGCGAACGGCGGCGGGCGCCTGTCACTTCCACTTCTTTCAGCTGCGAAACGCCGGCTTTCAGAACGATGTTGAATTGCAGCGTCTCGCCCTGATTGATTGAAATATTATCTAACTGCATATTCGCCATACCGGGTTTGGATACGGTAATGGTATAAGGCCCTCCCGGGCGCATGCCCGGAATGCGGTAGCGGCCGTCTTTCGCGGAGGAAACAGGATAAGGGGTACCGGAAGGGATATGTACGGCGATAATGTCCGCACCTTCCAGCGGCGCACCTTTTTCATCCGTCACCTTTCCTGCGATGCCGCCGCTCGTTTCCTGCGCCATGCCGCTGAAATGAAATACCAGCAGGCACAGCAGCATAGTGCATATCTTATGTAATTGTATTTTCATGATGTTGTGGTTAAGGTATTATCATTGATTGATCCGCAATACCTGGTCTGTAATATGCAGGATGCCGTTGCCGGTAACGATGTCGCGGCGGGTTACCTTGACCTCCGTATTCACATTGCCGGGGCCCCGCAGGGTAATGCCGTCGTAACCGCCCTGAACGGAGCTGTTAGGCACGAGCGTGATCTTTACCGTGTTATTGTCCAGCATGGCCTGTGTGCTTTCGGCCGAAGCGCCTGTGCTTAGCACGTAATCGTTGAGAAAACGCCTGTCCGCCACGATGTGATAACGCAGCAAAGCCTGCAATGCCACGGGGTTCGTATTATTGACCTCTTCCAGCGAAACAAGGCCATATGCCGCCATTGCGTTGTTATCGGGCGCATATACCGTAAACGGGCCTTTGCCACGCAGCAATTCTTCCATGCCGGCGCGCCTCAGGGCCTGGTAAAACAGCGTAAGCTCATTTTCCGCCGCGATAGCGTCCGCCAGCTGCCCGAAGCTGTATGGCTGCAGCACGCGGTCTATCACCTGCACCAGCCCGTTGGAGGCTTTTACAGCCTGCGGCGTGATGCGGCTCCCGTTCACGGTCATGATCGTATCGTTTCCTTTGACCCAGCGGGTGAAATACAGTTTCCCGCCGCCGTAAGAAGCGATCTCCTGGTTGAAGAGGAACGGCATGCGTTCCAGCTGGTACATTCCTTCGAGGATGTGATAGGCAGTGAGTTTCTTAATCACGGGTTGGCTTGCGGCAATGATAGCGCCCGGCCCGTTGTAGCCTCCCGCCTGGAAAGCCGCGTCAGACGGTACCAGCGCGGTGAAGGGGCCTTCGGCCGATACGGCAGAGGTAAGGTTGCTCCGGTCCAGCGCTGCGCTGAAGGTCTTCAGGTTAAAGTTGTCCGTAATCACAGAAGGCAGGATATTGTTGTCCCTCACACGAACGTTGTCGTCCTTCGAGCAGCCCTGCAGCAGGGCAGCCAGCAGGAGCAAGGCATAAAAATGTATGATGCGCATAAAAAGTGTCGTTTGATATTAGAAATGAAAGCCTGGCGGAACGATCAGCCGGTCTATCGCATGGATGGGCCCCTGGATCGTCTCAATGTCCGCCTCGATGACCGTGGCTTTTTCAGTGCCGCTACCCTTCCATTGTAGCTGTATGCGGCCGTTCGCGTCTTTCGAAAATTCCAGCGGCGACGGTACCGGCGGAGCATAATAGTCCGGGGGCTTCAATCCAAAGCCATTCACGATCTCCGGGATAAGATCGTTATTGTAAAACACCGGCGGTATTTCCAGCCCGTAGAAGCTCCGCTGGCGGCCCCAGGTGTGCATGTACAGCAGCGAATCAAGCACGCTGCGGCCTTTCACGGTGTAATTATCAAAATCAAACACCGGTTTAGAGCGGTCGTTCAGCGCACGGATATCGTCCACGGTACGCAACCCTGCTTTCTCAAATGCTTCATTGGTAGGCGCGAATATTGAATTGCGTTCCACTAACCCATATTCCATCACATTGCAGTAGCAGTCCCAGTCTATCTGTGGCGTCGATGTGTTGAATGTAGCATTGTAAAACATAAAGGGGGGCTGGCTTAACGGATCCAGCCCTTCGATCGTTTCGTAGGTCTTTTCCGCCAGCTGCAGCGCAGCTATGTAAAGCGTAAAACGCGGATCGCCCTCCAGCAGCTGGCGCATATTTTTCCCTGCGGGTTTTAATACGCGGCCGATCTTCCATATAACGCCGTTCTTTGCGTAAGCCGGCGCGGCATTGCCTGTTGCGCGGCCGCTCACCAGCAGCTGCCGGTCTTTTATGGCAAGGTATTGATGGTAGCGGTAAACGCTGTCACGTTCCACGGCGGAGCCCGGCGCATTCAGCCGTTCGGTGAACACCGGGTTCACCAGCATTGTACGCACGCCAACGCTCGCAGGAAGGCTTGCGAACGATGTATTGTCAATGGCGCCGATCAGGGTGTGGAACATCAGCATGCTGTCCAGCGTTTCTTTTGAGGCGCTCCCGATGCCGGCCTCATCCAGCCCGGCGGCACGCATGGCGGCGTCATCGGGGGCGAGCAATGTGAACATTGTGTTGTGGCCCCAGCTGGCCAGCACGGCATCCATGCCGCTCTTTTGCCATGCTTTGGCTAACAGGCCGTATCCCGGCCCGGCCAGTATTTGCTGCAAAGTGCTGTCTGCCCCGGCATAAGGCACCTTTTCTCCCTGGGGCTCGGGCATAAACTCCTCTTTCCTGCAGGCTGAAGCGCATACGATCACCAGCAGCCACATCCACCCTATATTTTTTATAATCTTCATGATGAGAACTTTAAATCGTTTTTTTATTTGAGCGCATCGGCCGGCGTTACGGCAAGCGCCGTCAGCGGCTGAATGATCCCGTTGTCGGTAAGGTTGTCCTGCTTTACGGAAGCCGCGCCCTGTACCTGCGGCAATGAGATGTACGGGTAATCTTTTTTGGACCGCAGCCAGAAGGTAAACTTCAGCGCAGGCGTTCCATATTGTTCCTCAGGAGTCACCACGAGGTAATAAGGATCGCCGTAGAGGACGGTCTCCAGGCTGTACTGGTTACTGTTTGTACGGAATACGATAAAGTCCGAAATAAAAAAATTGCGGTTCCGCTGGATGTAAGCGCCGAACAAACGATGTCCATAGTACATGGACGTGTCCATGCGCGAAATGGAATCCGCGTCTATGCCTGCGGCCTCAAATACTGCATTATCCGGGGCAAATACGGTGAAAGGACCTTCCTCCGCCAGCAGATCCCACAGGCCGAATTTTTCAAGCCCGGCGGAAAACACGCTGTACTCCGGCCTGTGCGCAAGCCAATCCCGTACCGTGCCTTCGTTATATTTCATCACTTTACTCAGCACATGGATCGTTCCGTTCGTCACCACCACGTCCACCGGCGATGCTGTGGCCCCGTTGAAATAGGAAATACCGGTGTTGGCGTATGTTGTGATGTTAGACACGAATATCTCTTTCCCGTCCGCCAGGGTCTTATAACGTGCGTCCACCGCCTTCACGGGAATTTCCGCGGAAGTGAGCTTCCGGCTTAGCACGTGGTAACGCATCATGGTGCGCAGGCTGTCCCTGTTCAGCCGGTCGAGGTCGGACGGGCGCTGCAGCCCCAGCTCGTAAAACGCGGAGTTGCCGGGAGCCAGCACCGTAAAGGGTCCCGGGCCGTTCAGCTCCTGCATGAGGCCCGTTTTTTCCAGTGCGGCGGCGAACATGGACAGGTCATAGTTATTCCTGATAAAATCCCCGGCC
>CBFHAF010000292.1:0-6218 GCA_965653435.1 uncultured Chitinophaga sp. | reverse complement strand
TTCGCGTAAAAGAGAAGAGATGCGGTATGTTGAATTACAGGTAACCAGCAATTACAGTTTTCTTCGGGGCGCTTCGCATCCCGAAGAACTGGTGAGCCAGGCCGCGGAATACGGCTATGACGCCATCGCTATTACGGACCGTAACAGTTTTGCCGGTATCGTACGCGGCCACGCAGCAGCAAAGGAAAACGGCATCCGGATCATTCCCGCCTGCCGGCTCGATCTGCTGGATGGCCCTTCCCTGCTGGCTTATCCCACAGACCGGGAAGCATACGGCCGGCTTTCGGCCCTGCTCACCGTTGGCAATCTCCGCGCTGAAAAAGGAGACTGCCGTTTATACCGGCAGGATGTATATGAGCATTGCAAAGGCATGAAATTTATTGCGGTGCCGCCCGCTACGCTGAATGCGCAATTCGATCTCGAAGAAGATTTTAAAGCCGCATTGCAGCAATACCGCGAGGTGATCGGCAGCGAGCTGTACCTGGGCGCAAGCCGTTCCTACGACGGCGATGATCAGAAAAAACTTTACAGGCTTTCGCGCCTGGCCGGAAAGCTGAACATTCCGCTGGTGGCCACTAACGATGTGCATTATCACATCCCCGGACGCCGCGAGCTGCAGGACGTGCTCACCTGTGTGCGGGAAAAATGCACAGTGTACAACGCGGGATATTTGCTGCACAGTAATGCGGAACGTTTCCTGAAACCCATCGGTGAAATGCAGCGCCTTTTTATGAAATACCCCGACGCTATCAGGCGGAGCGCTGAGATCGCGGATGCATGCCGTTTTTCGCTGAGCAGCCTGAAGTATGTTTATCCCGAAGAGATCACTACCGCCGGCCGCACGCCGCAGGAAGAACTGACATACCTGGCCTGGGAAGGCGCGCGGCAGCATTTCGGGGAGCACATCCCGGAGAAGATCGCCTCCGCCATCAATTATGAGCTGGCCTTTATGGAGGAAATGAACTATGCCTCCTATTTCCTGACGGTATACGACATCGTCCGTTTTGCCCGCAGCCAGGGCATCCTGTGCCAGGGGCGGGGCTCCGCCGCCAATTCCACTGTTTGTTACTGCCTCGGCATCACCGCGGTGAACCCCGCGAAATTCGATCTCCTCTTCGAACGTTTTATTTCATCCGCAAGGAATGAACCGCCGGATATTGATGTGGACTTTGAGCACGAACGCCGGGAAGAAGTGATCCAGTACATCTATGAGAAATACGGCCGCGACCGGGCCGCCATCGTGGCTACCGTTACACAGCAACGCCAGAAAGGTTCCGTGAGGGATGTGGGCAAGGCCATGGGCCTGTCACTGGATATGATCGACCGGCTCAGCGGGGCTTTGTCTTATTTTGATGAAGGTGTGGACGAAGACCGGATCAGGGAAGAAGGCCTGGACCCGGCGGACCCGCACCTGAAAAAAGTAATAGAGCTGACGGAACAGATGATGGGCTTCCCGCGGCAGCTGGGGCAGCACACCGGAGGCTTCGTGATCACACGCGGAAAGCTGACAGACCTCTGCCCGATCATGAATGCGCGTATGGAAAACAGGACGAGCATTGAATGGAATAAAGATGACATCGACGTGCTGGGCTTCCTGAAAATAGATGTGCTGGCCCTTGGCATGCTCACCTGCATCCGCAAGGCATTTACCCTGGCTGAAGAACATTACGGCCTGCATCTTACGCTGGCCAATATCCCGCAGGACGATCCGGCTGTCTACGAAATGATCAGCCGCGCGGATACCCTCGGCGTTTTCCAGATCGAAAGCAGGGCGCAGATGTCCATGCTGCCGAGGCTTCGGCCCAAAAATTTTTATGACCTGGTGATAGAAGTGGCCATCGTGCGGCCGGGGCCGATCCAGGGAGACATGGTGCATCCTTACCTGCGGCGGCGCAACGATAAAGAAAAAGTATCATACCCCTCGAAAGAGCTGGAAGAAATTCTCCGCCGTACTTTAGGTGTGCCGCTGTTCCAGGAGCAGGCGATGAAAATAGCGATCGTCGCAGCAGGGTTTACACCGGCTGAAGCGGATGAATTACGCAGGAGCATGGCCACTTTTAAATCGCACGGGCAGGTATCTCGTTTTGAGAAAAAACTGGTGAATGGCATGGTGGCAAACGGATATGAAGAAGATTTCGCCCGCCGTGTATTCCGCCAGCTGGAAGGCTTCGGCAGCTACGGTTTCCCTGAAAGCCATGCCGCCAGCTTTGCGCTGCTCGTATATGTCAGCTCCTGGCTGAAATGTTTTTACCCGGACGTATTCGCCACGGCATTGCTGAACAGTATGCCGATGGGCTTTTACCAGCCCGCGCAGATCGTGATAGACGCGCGCAAACACGGTGTGGAAGTGCGGCCCGTGGATGTGAACCATTCCATGTGGGACAATACGCTGGAAAACGGCGCCGCAAAATACCGCGCCATCCGCCTGGGCTTCCGGCAGGTAAGCGGGCTGAAGCAGGACGATATGGATATATTGACCGCCGCTCGCGGAACCGCGTATGCCAGCATTACTGCCCTGCGTGATGCCGGCCTGTCGCAAACCGTGCTGGAAAAACTGGCCGATGCGGACGCTTTCCGCTCCCTTGGGCTGGACCGGCGGCAGGCGCTGTGGGAAGTATCCGCCCTGCAGGACACACCCGTGGCAATGTTTGCCGGCCAGCCTTCTCCCAGCGTTCATGAAACACAGGTATCGCTGCCGTTTATGACCGAGGCGGAACACGTTATACAGGACTACGCGGCCACCACTTTATCCCTGAAAGCACACCCCGTCAGCTTTGTGCGGGAAAAACTGAAGCTCCTGCATGTGCTTAGCACGCAGGAGATCTACGAAACAAAAGACGGCGCGATTGTGAAAGTAGCAGGGCTCGTATTGGTGCGGCAGCGGCCGTCTACCGCCAGCGGCATCTGTTTCATCACCATTGAGGACGAAACCAATTTTTCCAACCTGGTGGTGTTTGAAAGCCTGTTCGCGAAATACCGCAAAGAGATCGTCCAGTCGCGGCTGCTGATGGTGGAAGGCAAAGTGCAGCGGGAGGGGGAAGTGGTGCACGTGATCGTCCAGAAATGTTATAATCTCACCAAACTGCTCAGCGGGCTTACCATTCCCGGTAACGACGACCAGCCTGTGCTTGCTTCGCCGGAAGTAAAAAAACAAACGGGCGTCAGCGAAACTGACGCAAAGGATGTATTTTACAAAGGGCGGAATTTTAAGTAACCCTCCCGCCCGGATTTGGACGTTTCTTGTCCGGATATGGACAATTGTTTTGATTCATAGTATTGATTATCATGTAATTATCCCATGGCATAATTCATGCGCCAGCCTACGCATCAAATTACCGGCATATGCTCAGGAACAACCTAAAAATCGCTTACAGGAATATCTGGAAAGACAGGGTGTACAGCATCATCAATATTTCCGGCCTTGCCCTCGCCACCACCGTTTTCCTGCTGATCATCCATTATGTGCGGTTCGAACATAGCTATGAAGACATTCATGCCAAGGCGGATAACATCTACCGCGTAACGCTTGATCTTTACAACGGTTCGGAATTCGTGATAACGGATTGTGAAACCTATCCTGTATTAGGCCCGCGTATGCTGAGGGATATGCCCGAAGTAAAAAATTACGCGCGGGTAGAACATATCGGCCATACGGAAGTAAAGTCGGGAGACAGGGGATTTATTGTCGACAGGGTGTTTGCAGCGGATTCGCAGTACTTCTCCATGTTCAATATCGATTTTGTGAAGGGAGATAAAAGCCGGGCGCTCACCGGCCCCGACCAGGCTTTGCTGAGCGAAACGACCGCCAGGAAGATCTTCGGAGCCCAGGATCCGATAGGCAAGGTTTTACGGATGCATCATTTTTCCGTAACGGTAACGGGTATATTCAAAGATATCCCGGAAAATACACACCTTAAATTCGATATGCTGCTTCCCTTCTCGCGGGTGACCAAAACGGCCCCCTCGCTGAATGAATGGAACGGCAACAATAACTATACTTACGTGGAATTGATTCCGGGCGCTTCGCTGGCCGCTTTGAACCAGAAGCTCTACAACCTGTCTAAAGAGCACCTGAAGCAGGAAATACTAACGGCCGGCCCCATCAGCGATATCCACCTGTATTCTAAACGCTCCTACGAACCGGAACCGCCGGGGAACGCCAATACCGTAAAATTCCTGCTGATCATCGCCATCCTTATCCTTTTGATCGGCTCGGTGAATTATGTGAACCTTACCACCGCGCGGTCTTCCGAAAGGCTCAAAGAAGCCGGCATCCGGAAAGTACTGGGTTCTTCACGCCTCGGACTGGTCCGGCAGTTCTTCCTGGAATCGCTGATCGTGAACTTTATTGCATTCATACTAGCACTGGCATTGATATATGTACTTGCGCCCGTTTACCTGCAGCTGGTGGGTAAACCGGTGGATCTGCAGATTTTCAGTTCCGCTTCGTTCTGGATCACCTGCGTATCGATATTCGTCCTGAATTGTTTATTGTCCGGCCTGCAGCCTGCCCTCATGCTTTCTTCCGTGAAACCGGTGGTAGTTATGAGCAGAACATCCGGCAGCGGCGGCGTAAGAGGAGGGGCTTTGAGGAAAACGCTGGTAGTAGGGCAGTTTGCCGTGGCCATCGTGGTGCTGTCTTTCATCGTGATTATTTACCGGCAGCTGCAATACATGCGGGAACAGGATAAAGGGATGAACATCAGCCAGGTATTGGTGATCAACGAGCTATACGACGGCAGCAGCGATTCCGTGAGGGTGAGCAAACATGAAGCGCTGCGCAGCGAGCTGCTCAGGCTTTCCGGCGTAAAGGGCGTGACGGCCACAGCGGCATTGCCGGGTGTGGACGTGAGCGATATCAACACCACCAACAACGTGAGGAGATTAGGAGCGGAAAAGAACGGATATAACTTTTACACTTATGCCGTGGATGCGCACTTTTTGCCGATCATGGAAATAAAGCTGGCCGCAGGCAGGAATTTCAGGGCAGACGGCCGCAACGACCGCGAATTGCTGATCAATGAAGAAGCTGCCCGCCTGCTGGGCTTCGCCTCTCCGGAAAAAGCGGTCGGCCAGGCGATCACCTATGCGGGGAATGCCACAGTGGTGGGCGTGGTAAAGAATTACAACCAGCTTTCTTCCAAAGAAGCGCTTATCCCGATGATCCATTATTTCAAGCCGGACAATGCACAGTACATTGCCGTAAAGCTCAGTTCCGCAGACGCACCGGGGGTGATCGCAGCTGCTGAAAAAATATGGAGCGCAACGTATCCCGGAAGGGCTTTCGACTATTTTTTCCTGGACCAGATGTATGATCAGCAATACAAAGCTGACCAGCAATTCGGGAGGATCATCGGCGTATTTACCGTTTTTTCCATCTTCATCACCTGCCTTGGCTTGCTGGGGCTTACCGCTCACAATATTGCGCGACGTACAAAAGAGATCGGCATCCGGAAAGTGCTGGGCGCGAGTGTAACCGAGATCGTCCGCCTTTTTGCGAAAGATTATGTAAAACTGGTATTCATTGCGATGGTGATAGGCGTGCCTGTGGCCGTATGGGCGCAGCAGCAATGGTTGCAGGATTTTGCGCAGCGCGCTTCCATGCCCTGGTGGATCTTTGGGCTGGCAGGCGCAGTCACCATGCTGATCGCATTATTCACTGTCAGCCTTCAGTCCGTAAAGGCTGCGCTGGTGAATCCCGTGAACAGCCTGGGAGCAGAGTAAGCTGTGTTATTGACGCACAGGGAACGCTGTATTATGCTTTAAAGGAAGGGCTGCCGCCGGTCAGGCAGACCCGGGTGCCTTTTCCCGTGAATTAATGATAAGTTCACTCACGATAATTTTCTCCGCGCCGGAAAGTCTGTAACTTTTCGTAAACGCTTTGTAAAGTGAGATCCCTTGTTTTTATAACCTTATTCCCGGGCCTACTCGTATTGTTCACCAGCTGCTCCAAAAACGACGCACTGCCCGACCCGTACCCCACGGACAGTCTTGGAAAGATCAACCGCTGGACCCTGGACAGTATGCGGCGGTTCTATTACTGGAACGAACAGATACCTTCCCAACCCGACTATTCGCTCAGCCCGGAATTGTTCTTCAAAAGCCTGCTTTCCTCTTCCGACCGTTTTTCCCATATCAGCGGGCCCAACGTGCCGCCTGCCACGAATTCCTATTTCAGTTTCGGTTTCCATTATGCGCTGCTGCAGGTGCCCGGTTAT
>CBFHAF010000291.1:0-6218 GCA_965653435.1 uncultured Chitinophaga sp. | reverse complement strand
ATCGTGGATGCGCTGTCGGAATTGCCCGGGGCAGACTTCAATTCCCTGCTGCTGGAAGTGTTCAGCCGCCGCGCGGCTGCCGCCACGGCGCCGGCTTTGCTGCAACAGTACAAACAAAACCGCTTTGTGAAACCCGGGGACATGGACACGGTAGCCCTGCTTGAAACGCAGCTTGCCGCGCTCCGTATCCTGGAAAAGCTGCATTTCAAAGCAATGACGCTTTCGCCTGTTTCCCCGCTGGGCAGCTGCTCCGTACTGGGCACCGTGAGCCAGAATAAAGTGATGAGTGCCGCAAGGGGAACGGAGGTAATGGCGGACGCCACGAATGCGCTCGCGCTGCATATCGCGGAGCTGAAGCAGCAGGGCGGGCCGGCAACGCAGGACCTTTGTGCGGCGCAACGGCACATCCGCACCCAGCCGCCGCTATCCAAAGCCTTCATGCCGCATTTCACGATCGCCAGCCTGGTATCCGCCGGGGTGGATAAAGGCAACTATGGGTTTGAATGTGAAAGTATGTATAAACACACGGCAGCCTGGGCAGCTGTGCTGAAGGAGGTATACGGTATTCATGAAATGCGGCTCCGGTTCCTGCACCGCGATGGTTACCCTGATGGCCGGGCGCTGGCAGAGGACGTTTCCCGTTCACTCACGGAACGTATTCCCGGCCTGGTGATCGAAACAGCTGCAGGCGCCGCAGCTAACAACTATTATACCGGCCTGCAGTTCAAAGTAGTGATCGACGTAAAAGAACAGGAATGGGAAATTGCGGACGGCGGCTTTACCACCTGGACGCAGCAGCTGCTCGCAAATAAAAAAGAACGCCTGCTGATCTCCGGCTTCGGGCTGGAATTGCTGAAGCGGATTTCGGGATAATAGGCGGCAGCCCGTTATTGTACACGGCTGATCCCGCCGTCGCCTGTTATCCTGGTATAAAAGATTTTCCCATCCAATGAACTGCCGTGAATTACGGCAAGCGGTCCATGGGATGGGAAACAATTTACGGCGGATCATATTCCGCCAAACTCAATTATCGTTCGCCGCCTTGACGAGCTGTATCTCCATATTCAATTTCACTTCATCGCTCAGCACAATGCCGCCCGCTTCGGTGGTGGAATTCCAGCGGAGGCCGTAGTCAGTACGGTGAAGGTGGCCTTTCAGCGCGAAGCCTGCCTTCTGCTGCCCCCAGGGATCGGTGGTGGTACCGTTGTGCGTTACGTCCAGCTCAATGGGATGCGTCTGGCCTTTGATGGTAAGATCGCCGATGAGCTTGTATTGCTCGTCCGCTATTTTCTTTACTTTTTTGGATACGAAACTGATCTTCGGAAATTGGGAAGCATCGAAGAAATCGCCGTTGCGGAGGTGTTCGTCGCGCTGAGCGTTTTTAGTGTCAATGCTGTCTGCCGCTGCTTCGAATGTGATGGTAGCGTCGTGAAAATCGTCGCTGATAGTTTGGATTGCGCCGGAGAAACGGGTAAAATAGCCGCTGACGTTGGTGATCATCAGGTGTTTTACTTTAAAGCCGATCTCGCTGTGTGTTTCATCAATTTTCCAGTTTGTCATAGCACGTAATTTTGATGTGTTAAAATTACACAGCTGAAAAATCACGGCGGTTGGATAGAATGCCGGAAATGGTGGACGTTTTTCGTTATATCGCCAAAGAAATGTTAAAATATGCCCCGTACATAAGGGTTTAATGTGTGAATCAATCAGCCTTTTGTTCAATTTTTAAGCCTATCTTATGCCTGTTATTTTTTTTATTGCTATAAAACGCCTTTTGCAAGGTTTTTGCGGCGTACTTTAACACTCTTCTTTAATTTTATGAAAGCGAAAAAGCTTGATATTGTCCGTTTTGCGTCCAAGGGTAAAGACGGTTTCTATGATACGGTCAAGGCACGCGCCCGTGCCTATTTCGAGCACAACAACATTTCACCTTACGCCAATGCGCAAATGTGGTTTAAGACAGCGTTCATGCTGGCCTTGTATTTTGTGCCGCTGATCGTGATGATCACCGGCGGGGTGGACAACACCTGGGTATTCTTCGGCCTCTGGTTCCTGATGGGCCTGGGCATGAGCGGCATCGGAACGGCCGTTATGCACGATGCCAACCACGGCACTTATTCCCCTAAAAAAGGCGTGAACCGGTTCATCAGCTATATCCTGGAAGTGATCGGCGGTTACACCGAAAACTGGAAGATACAGCATAACATTCTCCATCATACTTACACGAACGTTTCCGGGCTGGACGAAGATATAGACACGATGGGGCTTATCAGGCTGTCGCCCAACCAGCCCATGAAGTGGTATCACCGGTACCAGCACCTGTACGCATGGTTCTTTTATATGATCATGACCTTGTACTGGATGACGGCGAAGGATTTTTTCCAGGCTGCGCGGTATAAAAAATTCGATCTGCTGGTGAAGCAGCAGCTGTCGCTGACGCAGGCCATGTGGCGGATCGCTATGTACAAAGCGCTTTATTACTCCTACATCATTGTGCTGCCGCTTATCTTTTCCGGCATGCCCTGGTACTTCGTGATCGGCGGGTTCCTGCTGATGCATTTCACTTCGGGGCTGCTGCTGTCCTGCATTTTCCAGCCGTCCCATATCATGGAGACCTCGGACTTTGCCATTCCGCAGCAGGCGGAAGGAGAAGGGAAACGGCAGATGGAAAACTCCTGGGCGGTGCATGAAGTGGAGAACACTACCAACTTTGCGCTCCGCAACCGCGTACTTTCATGGTTTGCGGGCGGACTGAATTTCCAGATAGAACATCACCTGTTCACCAATATCTGCCATGTGCACTACCGCAAGCTGGCACCGATCGTGAAGATGACGGCCAAAGAGTTCGGGCTGCCGTACCATGAGCAGCGCACCTTCCGAAAAGCCCTGCTGGCCCATGCGAGCATGCTCAGGAAACTGGGCAGGGGACTGGCGCCTTCCATATAGATTGATTCCTTAACAACTATACACCGGCCGGCCGGGAATACTTTTCCGGCCGGTTGGCGAAAATAGCGCTACCTTTAGAGCGTTACCATTTGGGTCATCAGCATTTCTTAGCTGGACGAACTTCTTTCCGGATTAGTTATTCCTCGTTATTTCCCGCTTTTAGCTCAGATACATTCCATTTCATTTAAACAAACACACATGAACATTTACGTATCGAACCTGAGCGCTGTCGTTAATTCCGAAGACCTCACCAAACATTTTTCCACTTACGGCCAGGTTGCGTCTGCAAACGTTATTACCGATAAATACACCAGGCAGAGCAGGGGTTTTGCATTCATAGAAATGCCCGACGACACCGAGGCCCAGAAAGCCATTACCGAGCTGAACGGCACGCTGTATGAAGGCAGGAGCATCGTGGTGAACGAAGCGAAGCCTAAAAAGGACCGCTACTAAGCATCGACAAACCCCGGCCTTTCTGCATTGCCTGCATGTCCTCCGTCCTTACGCCCATAAAACTATTTTATGAGTATAAAAGAAATTTACATGCTGCTTTACAGCAGGAATTATTATGAGCCCGCCAGCTTTACTACGTTCCGTTTTAATGGTAATACCATGTTCATGGACCGGAGGGCTGGCGTGCCTTTTTCTTTACATGAAGAAGAGGGGCAGGTATACCTGAACATGGAACCTCAGCGGGGAGCCGCGGAGGAATTGCTCAGGATTGAGACCGATCATCCCGACGGCAAGCCATTCCACTTTTTCGGCAAAAACAGCGGGCGGGAGGTATTGGTGCTGGACTGACGGAGAAACGAATGAGCTGCCGCCATACACGAAATCTTTCCCCTTTTCCGCCTTTCATGTTCCGTGCCTGTATGCTAGATATTAAAAATTAGCATATATTTGTACGTTAACTAAACTTATTACCTAATCCCTACCTATGGAACAACTGAATGCAAGGCAGGAGGACGTACTCGCTTCTCCCAAGCTCTCTTTCAACGGCGACGGCGCCACTTACTTCGGCATCCTGATCGTGAATGCGCTGCTGATGATCGTTACGCTCGGATTTTATTACCCCTGGGCGAGAGCCAAACAATTGCAGTATCTCTATTCCTCTGCTGAAATGGAAGGTTCCCGGTTTTCCTGGAACGGTACCGGCGCGGAGATATTCAAAGGTTTCATCAAAGCGGTCGGCATCCTGGCGCTGCTCGTTATCGTGATGGGCATTCTCAGCTGGGCGGAACTGCCTGTGCTGGCGGTGCTGGTATACATCGCTTTCCTGGTGCTGATCCTGCCGGTAGCTATTCACGGCGCCAACCGCTACCATTGGTCCAGAACCTCCTGGAGAAGCATCCGCTTCGGCTACCGTGGCGACCGCGGTGAATTTATCAAACTCTTCATCAAGGAAATGCTGCTCACCATCGTTACCCTCGGTATCTACGGTTCCTGGGCGGTGATGAACATCCGCAATTACGTTATCGGCAATATCCGTTTCGGCAGCGGGGAGTTCCAATACGACGGGGACGGCTGGGAATTCTTCAAGCTGAACCTGAAAGGGTATTTCCTTACCCTCATCACCCTGGGTATTTACATCTTCTGGTGGCAGGCGGATATATTCCGTTACAGCATAGAAAAGCTGCGCCTGCAACATGGAAACAGGTCGTTTGAAATGCGCTCCACCGCATCCGGCGGTGCTTTTGCCGGGCTGCTGATCGTGAACATGCTGATCTTTATTTTCACCCTCGGGCTTGGTTATGCCTGGGTTCAGGTGCGCACCATCCAATTCATGATGAACAACGTGGACATCGACGGCAACATCGTGCTGGCTGACCTTGAGCAAACGGAAGAAGAGTACAGGGACGCTACCGGCGAAGACCTGGCCGATATGTTTGACCTGAGCATCATCTAATCATGTTTAAAGGGAGCTATTACAATCACCAGGTAGCAAAGGCTATCCCCGTCAACATCCACCTGTTCTCCGAAAGCCTGCAGCTGGATATCACTGCGGCCGGCACGCCTCCGCGAAAGCTGCACTGGCTTTTTACGGAGATCAGCACGCATGTGAGCCCGGGCTTTATCCGCATTACGCGTACGGGAGAGGAGGAAGGCACGCTGGAAGTGACCGACCCGGTTTTTGTAAAAGAGTTCCTTGAAAGATACAAACACACCCGGAGCGCCGGCTTACACCAGCTGGTGCTTCGCGGTGGCGTTAAGGCAAGCCTGATCATACTGCTCGTTATAGCCGGGGTGCTGCTGGCTGCGCATTTATATTTTTTACCCTGGTGCGTGAACCGCGTGGTGGAACAACTGCCGCCTTCGTTCGACAAACAGCTGGGCGACATTGCCCGCAACAGTCTCCACGAAACGCCGGACACCACGGGCAGCCGCCTGCTGGCACAGTTTGCGGCGCAAATAAAATGGGATACACCGGAAGCGCTCAGCTTTACCGTGGTAGACAGCGATGTGGAAAACGCCTATTCGCTGCCGGGCGGCTACGTGGCCGTATACACGGGATTACTGAAAAAGCTGGAGACACCTGAGCAACTGGCCGCATTGCTGGGTCACGAAGTGGCTCACATTACACATCGGCATGGCGTACGCAAGGTTTGCCGGGAGGTCGGCACAGGCATGCTCATTTCTTTTGCCCTGGGTGGCAACGGGGCTTTAGATCCCCTCTATGCTCATGCGGCCACGCTGCACAACCTGACATATTCCCGCACATACGAAAGGGAAGCCGATACCGGCGGTATGGAAACCCTCCGCCGCAACCGCATCAACCAGCTGGGCATGCTGCAACTGCTGCAGGAGCTGCAAAAGCTGGACGGGAAAGTGGCTGCCCCGGAATTTGCGAGGTTGCACCCGCTTACCGGGAACCGTGTAAGTTACGTGCGCCGCAATGCGGAAGAACATCCCGCCGCCTTCGACAGGCACGACAGGATGAATGCATTGTTCAAAGAATTACAGCTCCGTTACCGCTGACCGCTCATTACCCAAAATGAAATGTGCCGGAAGCAGCACGCCCCCGGCACATTCTTATGCACAGATTCCATTTAACCTTGTGTAGTAACAGAATCAGCTTTTTCCGGCGCCTTTTCTATCAGCTCCATAAACTGATCCAGCTTAGGCGTGATAATGATCTGCGTACGCCTGTTCTTGGTTTTCCCCGCATCGCTGTCGTTGGAAGCCACCGGGTTGTAGTCCCCGCGGCCGCCTGCGGTCAGCCTTTTCGGATCTACGCCATACTCGTTCTGCAGCGACTGCACTACAGACGATGC
>CBFHAF010000290.1:0-6223 GCA_965653435.1 uncultured Chitinophaga sp. | reverse complement strand
ACGCCTGTTATTTCCTCATGCAACGCTACAACGAACAGGGGCCGATCAATATCGGCGTGGGGGAAGACATCAGCATTGCAGACCTCGCCCGCCTCATTCAAAAGATCACGGGCTACGAAGGCAAACTTACTTTCGACGCTTCCAAACCGGACGGTACGCCCCGCAAACTCATGGACGTGAGCAAGCTGGCCGGCCTGGGCTGGAAAGCCAGTATCCCGCTGGAAGAAGGGATCAGGAAGGTGTACACCGAAAAGTTCCTGTAACAGACGGCTCCCGATAAACTGATTGCCCCGGCTCTTTAAGGCAGGGGTTTTTCATTCCGGGATTTTCCCGTTACGATTGAATTTTTATAGTAGATTTAAATGATAAACCTTGACCTACTATATGAACCAAAATCTCTCGCCCGATGCGCTTCGCGGGCCCGCGCAAAATCAACGCTTCCTTTCCCTCGACGTGTTCCGCGGGCTTACGGTGGCCTGCATGATCCTCGTGAACACGCCGGGCAGCTGGGAATATGTATACGCACCTTTACGGCATGCCAAATGGGACGGCTGTACACCGACAGACCTCGTATTCCCCTTCTTCCTGTTTGCCGTAGGCAACGCGATGAGCTTTGCCATGAAGAAGTTCAGCGCCATGGGCAATGCGCAGGTGCTGGGAAAGATATTCAAACGCACGGCGCTCATTTTCATCATCGGCCTGCTGCTGAACCTGTTCCCTTTCGTAAAGTATGACGGTGACGGCAACATGGTCATGAAAGGCCTCGATACCCTCCGCATACTCGGGGTGCTGCAGCGCATTGCGCTCTGCTACGGCATCGGTTCGCTGCTTATCCACTACCTGAAACCCAGGGGTGCATTTATTGCCACCTGTGTACTCCTGCTGGGTTACTGGGCCATCCTCTGGTTCTTCGGCGGCAGCGATCCCTACAGCCTCGAAGGGCACATCGGGCTGCAGGTAGACAGGGCCATCCTGGGTGAAAAACACATGTACCACGGCGAAGGCATTGCCTTTGATCCTGAAGGCCTGCTCAGCACCCTGCCTGCCGTTGGCAATGTGGTGTTCGGTTACCTGGTAGGCCGCTTTGTGCAGCAGAACCGCCAGAGCCGCAACATGCTGCTGAAGCTGGTGCTGGCGGGCACAATTATGGTAGCCGTGGCGCTGCTCTGGAACGAAGTGTTCCCGATCAACAAGAAGATCTGGACCAGCTCTTATGTGCTGTACACGGTGGGCATTGCTACCTTGCTCCTGTCCATCTTCATCTGGCTGATCGAGCTGAGAGGCCTGCGCGCAGGAACTTATTTCTTTGAAGTGTTCGGGAAGAACCCCTTGTTCATTTACGTCATGAGCGGCGTGATCGTGAAGTTGTATTTTCTTTTCCGGATAGGCCCTGAGAAGGAAAATATGTACGGCTGGTTATATAGCCATGTGTTCCAGCCCGCTTTCGGGAATTATCCCGGCTCCCTGCTGTTCGGGCTGTTCCATGTGCTGATCCTGTGGCTGCTGGGCTGGTGGATGGACAAGCGGAAGATCTATATACGGGTATAAGCCCGGAAATATTAAGAAGGCCGTCCCAATTAAGGGACGGCCTTCTTTTTGGTGATTCAATTCAATCCGGGTTAATCCTCCGCAGGGCCCCCATCCGCCATCCGTACGATCTTCGGGCGGAAGATACCGATCACGTCCACCAGCGCCGTTTGTGCAGCCATCACATCAGCGATGTTCTTGTAGGCGCCGGGTGCTTCGTCCAGCCCGCCGCCGATCAGGTGTACGTTATGATCAGCCAGGATCTTCGTCAGTTCGTGGCGGGTGAAGCTCTGGGTGGCTTTGCTCCGGCTCATCTGCCGGCCCGCCCCGTGCGAAGCGGAGTCCAGGGAAGCAGCTTCGCCGCGGCCGCGTACAATATAGCCCGGCGCTGTCATTGAGCCGGGAATAACCCCTAAAGCGCCTTTCCCGGCAGGTGTAGCGCCTTTCCGGTGCACCACCAGCTCTTCGCCGTTATGGGTTTCCTTCCACGCAAAATTATGGTGGTTCTCCACCCTTGCCAGCAATGTGGCGCCCACGGCCCTGATCAGCCTCCGGTGTATATGGTGGTGGCAGGCGGACGCATAATCGCCTGCAAGGTTCATCGCCGTCCAGTATTCCTGGCCTTCTTCGGTATCCAGACCCAGCCAGGCAAGATGCTGCACTTCACGCGGCAGCTGGCAGATCTCACGCGCCAGCTTTGTATAATGCCCCGCGATCTGCGCGCCCAGCCCACGTGAGCCGGAGTGCGACAGCAAACCCAGGTAAGTGCCGGGTTCCAGCCCGAATTCGTTTGCCGCATCGGTGATCTCTACCAGGCCCCATTCCACGAAGTGGTTACCGGAGCCTGATGTGCTCAGTTGGGCCGCGGCTTTGGCATGCAGGTGCTTCAGCAGCCCGATCTCGCCAAACGCAGGATGCTCCAGCACTTCATCGTCGATCCGCGGCTTCCATTCCGCCCCGGCACCGAAAACGGTACCGGCCTTCAGTTCCCTTTTGAATACTGAAGCCTGTTTTTCCAGTTGCATGGGCGGGATGTCCAGGATGCTAAGGCACATCCTGCAACCAATGTCTACCCCCACACCGTAGGGGATCACAGCGTTTTTCACCGCCAGCACCCCGCCGATAGGCAGGCCATAGCCCTGGTGCGCATCGGGCATGAGCGCGCCGGCGGCAGTTACTGGCAGCCTCATGGCGTAATCCATTTGCCTGATGGCGCCATCGTCTATGAACTGCCGGCCATATACCTGATAAGGCATGGCTTGGGGATTGATGGCGATCTCTGTGGATTCTTCCACGATCAGCTTATCCGCGATCTTCGAGAGCTGCTCTTCCTGCGTGAAGGAAGCCGGCGCTTCCAGCACCTGCCGGAGCAGTGCCAGCGCGGCTTCCTGTGTATAATGTTTGTAATGTTGTTCCATGACGGTAATGGCCACGCTGATCACGGGCCCTTCCGGGTAACCGATGTTCCGCAGGTCTTTACCTCGTAATTTTAACTTTGCCATGCTGTTAGGATTGCAGTGCAGCCCGGAAACCGATCTGCACTTTTGTTACTTCAAATGTCCTTTCGTGCTGATTGGTGATTTCAGCAATGCTCATTGGCCGGTTGATAATGGTATCGAAGCCCAGGTGGGCGCTCAGCCGCTGCGCCTTTTGCACGGACAGCTCCCTGAACTCATACTGGGCTATCAGCCTGCCTTTGCGCAACAATGCGCTGTCTATTTTAGAGAGGGCACTGTTGAAGGTACAAATAACCTGTACGTTCAAACAGTCTGCCAATAATCCGTCGGACAGGTTGAGCAGGTTGGAAACGGAGGAATTTTCCGCCTGCCCCCTGTCTGCCAGGATGTTCTCTGCGTCTTCGATCACGAGCACGCTGTTGGGGTAACTCATCAGCAATTCAATGAATGAAGGGCCGGTTATCTCCTGTGCCACGGTAGGCGGAAGAAAAAGCACCCGCTTTTTCAGCTTGCCCGTGAGGTGGCGCAGGTAGGTGGTCTTGCCCGTACCGGGCTTTCCGTGCAGCAACACCAGGCCCTTATCCTTACTGGTGTTGAGGCGTTTGAGGATGAGCCTGTCGATGTCCCCGAAATCGGATTCGTAATACAGATCCAGGTCCAGCTTGGTGCGTTTGATCTCCATGCTGCGCAGGGCCATGCTGCCACGTTCCTGCACTACGAGGTTGATCTCATGCGCTTTCCGTTTTTGCCGTTGCCGGAAAGCCTTCATATTCTCCGTCAGCTCTTCCACCAGCGCCAGATCGTTCTCACTGTGCAGCATCTCCACGAAGTTCGCAGCAAACACGAGTATCAACGGCGCATCTTTCAGGATGATAATGATGCGGTCGTATTCATACTGTTTACCGGAACGGTCGTAATCCCTGTAAGTATAAATATCCTCGATCCATGCGGCCCTGTTCTCTTTCATCCACAGAAAAGCCTTCCTGAAGTCCACCTGGTAGATGGAGCTTACGCTCGGCATCTTCCGGTAGGTCTGAAGGTAAAGGGCATGTGCGTCCATATAATAATCGTCGCACAGGTTAGCGTGCGCTACGATCTTTTGTAATTGTTTTTCCATTGTCCGGAATTTTCAGGCGTCCAGTGAACGGATCCATTCAAGGGTGTTCCTGGGCACCTCGTTCTTTAATTGCATTTGCTGTTGCCGGGTGGGCGTTACAAATCTTCTTCTGCCCCCGCGCAGGCTCCTCAGCTTGTTCCGGGAACCGTTGTACGTAAAATGATTGTCGATCCAGGCTTCACGTGTTTCCAGCTCAATGCTCTGTACTTTCACCCTGGTGATCATACTCGCCATTACTTTCGGCACGAACCGCCATTTATCGCGGAAAACATATTGATGGCACAGGCGTCCGTTTGTATCAAAACGGCATTCCAGGCCGAACTCCATTTTTTCCTTTTCATTGAACCTGCATTTATCCCAATGCCAGGCCCATAGTCCGGGCAAACGAAGTTCCTTTACCACTTTCACTTTCTGGCCTCTCACCCTTTTGGTGACCATAAACTTCCGGTCGTGATGGTAATCCGTTATATTGATCCTGTCCAGTATCCCCTGGTAGAAAGCGGCCTTAGCGCTGGCAGCCACATCGGCGCGCAGCACGAAGGTCCGCTTCCAGCCACGCATGATCGGAGGGTCCAGGGGTACATAACCCATATTATGTTGGAGTGTGGAGATTTCGTTCAGTTCCCGTTCAAGTTTCAGCAGCTGCTTCTCCCGGTCTTCCCGCAGCGCGCGTTTTTTTGCCCGCGGGGACCGTATGCGCAAGGATAGCCAGTAGGCCTTTCCCTGCGCCGTTGTCATATAATCCATCATACCTGATGTTGTAGTGAGCGGATAATACCGCCAGGCGGTAGTTTCTGTTCTGCTGGTATGTGGATGTCAAACTCTTTTTCATTGTTGGCATATTTAAAATAAGAGATAAAAAAAGCTCTCCCGCAGGGCGGGAGAGCCGGGTTGACTCTTTACCTCTTGCGTAATCAAAAATTTATATCGCCACGGCGCTTTCCTCGTATTGGTCCTTCAACTCCCTGATCTGCGCCAGGTGGCGTTCTATGTGCCGGGTGAGGAAGAAGATATATTGGTATATATCCAGTTTCCCCAGGTTATTGACGGTCATCTCGGTTTTTACCAGCCTGCCTTCGCCGTTTTTCAGCAGGCTCAGGTTGTACATGCTCTGTGCAAACTGCTGCTTCAGGACGGACCTCACTTCATCCAGGCTCCTTTTGCCAGTTGGCTCCAGGTGCTCGGGATTTACCCATCCGAATGATTTGCTGCTCACGATCTCTATCTGCCGGAATTTTTCCTCGTAATCATGCGGCGGCATGATGATAAGTCCGTCCAGCTTACGTTCCAGCGCCCTACGGGTGCTTTTATTAATGGTGAGTAACAAAAAATAATTGGTAAGGCTGATATGCTCCAGTACTTCACGGATGCTCCATTGGTCCCTGCCGGGTTTAAAATGAAGCAGTACGTTATCTTCTTTGAACCATTGGTCCAGTTCCCGGAAATTGTTTATCAGGGCCTCTCTTACAAATTGTACTACGTTTCTCATCGCTCTGTGTTTTTGGGGCAATCACTTTTACATAAAAGCCATTACCAGGTTATATAGATGTTCGGTTTGTTTTCATTTTTTTTGCCCCATCCGTGTTGATACAAAGATGTCCGGCCCGTTCTTTTTCCATACCGGGTAAAAAAAAACCGGCCTGCTTGCGTAGCGGACCGGGCTATATTCCTGATTTTAAACGTTCTTTCGTTTACATCAAAACATACCTTCTCCGCCGGGACCGTACCTTATAGCACTCCCCTGACGCTTTTGCCATGCATCGCTCTACAGACACTTTAATTATCAGATCTTTATTCATCAGCACCATAAAAAAGGGCCCCGCTTTGTCTGCGGGACCCTTCTGTTATATCTTTTGGATAACTTTTGTCTTGTTAATACCAGTTATAACCTGCCCGCATGAGCTCAACCGCCTGCTTTTGCATGCGCTTTGAGACCTTCATCTTATATGTACAATTGCGTGACACTGTTACTACTGTTTGTTTACGCAACAAAGGTAATTTTTATTTTTTTTCTTGCATAATTTTTCTCATTAAAAAATTGTTTCCTGCACAATTTTTTTTGATCAGGCCTTCTTCAGCAGGATCTTCTGCTGCTGGAATGCTTCAGCGGCATCCACCATTT
>CBFHAF010000289.1:0-6240 GCA_965653435.1 uncultured Chitinophaga sp. | reverse complement strand
CTGAAATAACTAAAAGACACCCGCATGAGGCGGCGCCAAAAATAATTAACCACAATAAATATGTTGTAAAAAAAGCGGCCGGCCCTTTTGAGCCGGCTTTTTTATGCCTCAGAATTTGGTGGTCGGCAGCTTGGTATCGTGATAGAAAAGAAAGGTCCAGTCCTCCGCTTTCCCACGCTCCATATATTGCTGGCGCAACTCCATTGTCTTTTTCCCGTCGTAGTCGTATTTCGCAATAAAGCGGCTCCGCATCATAGAGATCTGCGGCGCTTCATCGCCCCCGAAAAATATCTTATCCTCGCCGTCGTCTATCAGGAACACCTGGTGGTAAGGGCAATGCCCGCCGCTGTGCTCGTAATGAATATACCCGTCTATCGTGCCGTTGCCTTCCGTGAACACCACATTGTCCCGTTTGGGCAGCAGGTTCACTTCTTCGGCGAGGTACGATTTACCATCGTTGGCGATGGCATAATCCAGCTCTTTGCGGCTCACGTAATAAGTGGCGTGGGGAAAGCTGAGAGAACGTTCTCCCGTGATAATGTCCTCCATGCTCACGCCGCCCGCATGGTCCTTATGCAGATGGCTCATCAGCACCTTGGTCACTTCCATGGGATTGATGCCGTTGTCTATCAGGTTCTGATGCAGCTGCAAAATGCCGTCCGCATTCCGGAAGCCCAGGCCGGTGTCCAGCAGCAGGATGTCCCTGTCTGTGATCACCAGGAAAGGCTGTATTTCCACCAGCAAAGAGCCCGTGCTGCGGTCTTTCATGGTGTCCTTATGCTCGTCGTAGGGAATGAATTTCTTGGTTCCGTCTACTGTAAAACTTCCTTCCGAAAGCGGTATGATTCGTGCCATTATGCAAAAATAAGCAAAATGAGTGTCCGCTTACTTACATACCTGCATACCCGTTCGCGCCAAGCCCTGACACGGCATGATGAGCGCCGGCCTCTTTATTTCGCGATGATCTTTCTTAAAAGCTCGTCGCCTGTCGAAGCCATATAACTCACGCTGTTCAGCGAATCGAGCTTGGATTTGGCTCTCATTTCAGGGGAAATAGTGATGGATTCGATCATTTTATCCAGGATGGGCCTGCGTTTGGCTGAAATGGTGTCCGTCAGGTATTTTTCCATGAGAATACTGGCGATGGGCACCGCGTAGGTAGTGCTGAAACCGGAGTTCTCCACGATAACGGCTATCGCTATCTTCGGGTTGTCTTTCGGTGCGAAACCAACGAACAGCGAGTGGTCTTTCAGCTGCACGGACTGGCCGTTGATCCGGGTTTTGTTTTCCGCGGTACCTGTTTTGCCGCATACGGCGATACCCTCTATCTGTACGCCCCTGGCGGTTCCCTTGGTCACCACGTCTTCCAGGCCCAGCACCACCGAGTTGAACGCTTCGTCTGAAATATTGGCTACGCGGTGCTTTACCTTGTATTGTTTCAGCAGATCGGAACGGTCGTCGTCGATGCTTTCCACGAAATGCGGCACATAATAAAAACCCCTGTTGGCGATGATGCACATGGCGTTGACTAGCTGCAGGGGCGTAAGGCCCAGAAGGCCCTGGCCCATGCCGACATACATTTCGGAGCAGGAATTCCACTGGCCGGAATAACGCCTGTTCATGCGCGCGGTATCAGGCACATCGCCGCTTTTTTCGTTGGGAATGTCCACTCCGAGCCTGCGCCCCAGGCCCATATCGTTGAGGTAGGACACCCATTTGGCCTGTCCCGCCCCGATGCCGCCCCACTTCCTGTTGTCTACGCTCAGGCGGTAAAGATGCATGAAATAAGCGTTGCAGGAGTTGGCCAGCGCGTTGCGCATATTTGAGGCATGACCAACGTTGCTGTGCAGGCAGCGGCTGAAACGGCCGCAATTCCCGTAACCGCCGCGGCAGTCGAAACCGAAGTCCGGCCCTACTACTCCTTCGTCCAGCGCAATGAGGCCGGTGATGGGTTTGAAGGTGGAACCGGGAGGATAGGAAGCGGAGATCGCGCGGTTGAACATCGGCGACACGGTGTCCGTCAACAGCTTACCCAGGTTTTTGGCCCTGTAGGAGCCGGAAAGCAGGTTCGGGTCGAAGGTGGGGCCGCTCACCATCGCAAGGATGCCGCCGGTTTGCGGGTCTATCGCCACAATGCTTCCCACTTTCCCCTTCATCATTTTTTCGCCGAGCAGCTGCAATTCTATATCCATGGCCAGGCGCAGGTTCTTGCCGGCAACGGCCGCCGTGTCGAACTCGCCATTTTCCAGGGGGCCCTGCGGCCTGTTAAGATTATCTTTCACCAGGTACTGGATGCCGCGCTGCCCCATTAAAACGTTCTCGTATGTGCGCTCCAGCCCCGTCATGCCGATGTAATCGCCCTGCTGGTAAGCGCTGTATTTGCCGGAAGTATCGTTCAGCATGCCGGGCGTGATCTCGCTGATATAGCCGAACACGTTGGCCCCCACGCCGTAAGGATAGCTGCGCACGGGCCTCAGCACCAGCTCGAAGCCGGGCTGGAACATGTACATGCTTTCCTGGAGCTTGCCGTACACCTCAGGTGTAAGCAGGCTGGCAAATACGGACGGCCGCACGGGCCCTTCCTTCATGCGCGCGTTGGCGATGCGTTTGTTGAATTCCTCTTTGTCTATCCCGAGCACCTGGCAGAGATACAAAGTGTCCACGTTCTTCACGCTGCGCGGGGTCACCATCAGGTCGTACAGCGCTTCGTTGCGCATTACGCTGCGGCCTTTGCGGTCGTAAATGATGCCGCGGCTGGGGTAAATTACCTTGCGGAGGTGGGCGTTGGCGTCCGCCAGCCTGGAGTATTTTGTTTCCACTACCTGCAAATAGAACAGCCGGGACACGATGAGGGCCACCACGCCGAGGCAGATCAGCTGGATCACTCTTTTTCTGGGTTGATTGAAAACAGACATGCAGGTTTCCTGTTAAAAAGATCTATCTCTAAAGTTATTCCGCCTAGCGCAGCACCATCTGGCGGTCCGCATCGAGGCGCAGCATAATGAAGATGAGCATGGTGAACGTCATCAGCGACGAGCCGCCATAGCTCACCAATGGCAGGGGTATCCCTATCACCGGGGCAAGACCGATGGTCATGGAGATATTGATGGCCAGGTGGAAGAAGATAATGCTTGCCACGCCATAGGCATATACCCGGCTGAATGTCGATCGTTGCCGCTCCGCGATGAAAATGATCCGGAAGAGCAGGGCGACGTAAAGCCCCAGGAATATGAGGCTGCCGAAGAACCCGAAGTCTTCCCCGATGGTGCAGAAAATGAAGTCGGTACTTTGTTCCGGCACAAAGTCGAAGCGGGTTTGGGTGCCTTTGAGGTAACCTTTGCCCCAGAGGCCGCCGGAGCCGATGGCAATCATGCTCTGGCGGGTGTTGTAGGTGGCCTTGGGATCATTCTCTTTGCCGAGCATTACTTCAATACGGCGCACCTGGTAATCCTTCAGCACCTTGGTAAAGGCAAACGGCACAATGAACATCACGAAAGCGGAACAGAACGCCCATAGTCCAATGATCATCACCAGGCGCGAACGTTTGCGCCGTATCTCCCGGCGCATGAAATAGCCCACCAATGCGGCTATGCCGGTAAAGATGTATAGCAGTACGTATTTATCCACCAGCAGGGCGGATAATACGAGGATGATCGCCGAGAACGCGATCACCAGCAGGATGCCTGGCAGGCCTTCGCGGAACATAACGAGGAAAAAGCAGAAATACACCAGCGCAAGGCCCGTTTCGTCCTGCAGAATGATGAGACCAAAAGGGATCAGCACCATGGAGGCGGCGATGAGGCGGCTGCGCATTTTAGTGAAGTCCGTTTCCATGCTGGACAAGTATTTCGCCAATGCCAGGTTGGTGCATAGCTTGGTGAATTCCGCCGGTTGAAAGCGGAATCCGCCCAGCTCCAGCCAGGAGTTTGAACCTTTCACCCCCGTACCGATGGCCAGTACCACCAGGAGCAATAGTATACCGAATGCATAGAAGAGGTTCGCGGTAGCGGTAAAGAATTTACTGTCCGTGAGCCAGATGCCCAGGGCCAGCACCATAGACACGCCGAACCACAGCACCTGCCTTGCCCAGTTCTTGTTCTGGGAAAGAAGGTTCTGGATCACATGGTCGCCTTCCCGGTACTCCGCGGCAAATATGGCCAGGAAGCCAATGAATACCAGCGCGAGGTACATCCCGAAAATGGGCCAGTCGATGCCTGCTGTGAGTTTCGCTTGTGGGCGGTTCATGGTTTTTATTTTGAAAGAATTCTTCTTAACAATGCTTCGCGGTCAACAGAATTGGCAAACATGTTGTTCAGCGAATCGATTTTAGACTTGCCGCGCATTTCAGGGCTCATTGTGACGGTTTCCATCATCCTTTGCACAATGGGCATACGTTTGGCGGAGATCGTGTCCGTCAGGTATTTTTCCATGAGAATGCTGGCGATGGGCACTGCATAAGTGGCCCCGAAACCCGCGTTCTCCACGATCACCGCGATGGCGATCTTAGGGTTGTCTCTCGGGGCGAAACCTACGAACAGGGAGTGGTCCTTCAGCTGCACCACCTTCCCGTCTATCCTCGCCTTGTTCTCAGCGGTACCTGTTTTACCGCATACGGCAACGCCTTCGATCTGCGCGCCGCGCGCCGTGCCTTTCGATACCACGTCTTCCATCCCCAGTATTACCGAGCTGTATGCTTCGTTGGAAATGTGCTCGGCCACGGATATTTTTTGTTTGTATTTCTTAAGGATGTCGGAATTATCATTGTCTATGGACTCCACGAAATGCGGGATGTAATAATAGCCCCTGTTGGCAATGATGCACATGGCATTGGCCATTTGCAGCGGTGTCAATATCAGCTGGCCCTGGCCCATGCCCACGTACACTTCGGAGCAGGAATTCCAGGAGCCGCGGTATACGTAGTTCATTCTCGCCGTATCAGGCACCACGCCCCTCACCTCACCGGGTATATCGATGCCGAGCCTGCGGCCGAGGCCCATCAGGTTCAGGTAATTGGTCCATTGCACCTGCCCGTTTACCACGCCGCCCCATTTCCGGCTGTCTACAGACAAACGGTAGAGGTGCATGAAATAAGAGTTGCAGGAGTTGGCCATGGCAATGCGCATGTTGGCGGCGTGACCGGGATTGCTGTGCGTACAGCGGATGAAGCGGCCGCACAGGCCGTAGCCGCCGCGGCAGGGAAAGCCGAAGTCCGGCGTGATCACCCCTTCGTCCAGCGCTACCAGCCCGGTGATGGGCTTGAAGGTGGAGCCTGGGGGATAGGCCGCCTGCACTGCGCGGTTGAAGAAAGGTTTGGTGGTATCGAGGTAAAGCTTGTTGTAGTTCTGCGAACGGTAGGAGCCGGAAAGCAGGTTCGGGTCGAAGGTGGGGCCGCTCACCATGGCAAGGATGCCGCCGGTAGACGGGTCGATGGCCACAATGGAGCCAACCTTGCCTTGCATCATGGCTTCTCCCAATACCTGGAGGTCTATGTCCAGCGCGAGGCGGAGGTTTTTACCGGCAACGGCGGCCGTGTCGAACTCGCCGTTTTCCAGCGGGCCCTGCGGCCTGTTGAGGTTGTCTTTCACGAGGTATTGGATGCCGCGCTGCCCCATCAGGATGTTCTCATAGGTATTTTCCAGCCCCGTTCTGCCGATGTAATCGCCCTGCTGGTAAGCGCTGAAGCGCCCGCTGGAATCCGCCAGCATGGAAGGCGATATTTCGCTGATATACCCGAGGATGTGAGCGCCCGCGCCGTAGGTGTAATTACGCACAGGCCGCAGTACCAGCTCGAAGCCCGGCTGGAACATGTACATGCTTTCCTGCAGCTTGCCGTACACCTCGGGGGTAAGGAGGCTGGCGAATACGGACGGGCGCACGGGCCCTTCCTTCATGCGCGCGGCATTGATGCGTTTGATGAATTCTTCGCGGGTGATGGACAATACCTCGCAGAGGTACGCCGTGTCGATATTTTTTACGTTGCGCGGGGTCACCATGAGGTCGTACAGCGCTTCGTTGCGCATTACGCTACGGCCGTTGCGGTCGTAAATGATCCCCCTGCTGGGATAGATCACCTTGCGCAGGTGGGCATTGGCGTCCGCCAGTTTGGAATATTTGGTTTCCACTACCTGCAAAAAGAATAACCTCACCACGATGAGGATCACCATGCCAAGGAAAATCAGTTGGATGACTCTTTTTCTGGGCTGATTAAAAACAGACATGCAGGTATCTTGTTAAAAAATT
>CBFHAF010000288.1:0-6249 GCA_965653435.1 uncultured Chitinophaga sp. | reverse complement strand
TCGGCGGCTGGGCGGCCGGCACAATGAGCTGTTCTATGAAGAAGGGGAAGGTTATATGGAAATGACGGCCTTTTACCTGTAGGGTTATACCGCGCCTTTCTCGGATATCAGCTCCGTTTTCTTAAGCGGGTTGCGGGTATTCTCCTCGTATTGTTTCCGCTGGCCGATCACGTCTATACAGGTGAACACGGCCTGCCTGAAAGAGGCTTCGTCTGCCGTATTTTTTCCCGCGATATCGAAAGCAGTGCCATGGTCGGGCGAGGTGCGCACGATGGGCAGGCCGGCGGTATAGTTCACGCCTTCGCCCCGCGCGAGGGATTTGAAGGGGATAAGCCCCTGGTCGTGGTACATGGCCAGCACACCGTCGAAGCTGGCGTGCATTTCGCGGGCGAAGAACGCATCGGCGCTATAGGGGCCGAATATGAGCATGCCGTTCTGCTTTGCCTGCTTAATGGCCGGGGTGATGTGTTTGATCTCTTCGTCTCCTATCAGCCCTTCGTCTCCCGCATGAGGGTTGAGCCCCAGCACGGCGATCCGCGGGTTGTCTATGCCAAAATCCTTTACCAGGCTCTCTTTCATGATATTGAGCTTGCTGAGGATGTTTTCCTTGGTCACATATTTCGCTATTTCGGCAACGGGCACATGTTCGGTGAGCAGGCCCACGCGCATGTTCTCGGCGGTCATGAACATCAGCACGTCCTTGCTCTGGAAAGACTGCTGGAGGTAAGGAGTATGGCCGGTGAAATTAAAATCCTTGCTCTGGATGTTCTTTTTGTGGATGGGAGCGGTCACCAGGCCCTCAATCTGCCGGTCTTTCAGGCATTCGATGGCCACGGCCAGCGAGCGGGCTGCGTATTTGCCGCCGGTTTCGTTGAGGATGCCGGGCGTGATCTGCACTTCTTCTTCCCAGCAGTTGAACACGCTTACCTGCTTGGGGTTGAGCCGCGTAAAGTCCTTGATGCTCTGGTAATTGAAGTTGTTCTCGTTCATCAGCTTCCGGTAAAAATTGATGGTCTTGTTAGACGCAAAGATCACCGGGGTACAGATATCCAGCATACGGTTGTCAGCGAAGGTCTTAATGATGATCTCCATTCCGATGCTGTTCAGGTCTCCGACTGAAATGCCTATTACGGGGCGGTGCGTATGTGAAGTAGCTGTACTCATATGCTGTACGTGTAAAAAATACCGGACAAATATACGGTGAATAGTTGACAGATTCCCGGGCAGGGGCAAACTGGCGGGGATTCCTTAAATTTGCAGCTTATTCCATTTCATGTATACGCTCAAGAAGTCATTAGGCCAGCATTTCCTCCGCGACGAAAATATGTGCCGCCAGATCGTGGATGCCCTGCCCGTGCAGGAAGGCATGCAGCTGCTGGAGGTGGGGCCCGGCGCGGGGGCCATCACCAAATACCTGCTGGAGCTGCCGGTGCAGTTCAAAGCAGTTGAGCTGGATACGGAAAAGGTGCAGTACCTGGAGCAGACCTATCCCGCCATCCGCGGGAAGCTCATCAACGAAAGCTTCCTGGAGATGAAGCCGCCTTACGAAGGGCAGTTCTCCATCATCGGCAATTTCCCTTACAACATATCCACGCAGATCATGTTCCAGGTGCTGGACTGGAAAAGCCAGGTGCCGGCAGTGGTGGGCATGTTCCAGAAGGAAGTGGCGCAGCGCATCGCTGCAAGCCATGGCAACAAGGAATACGGCATCCTGAGTGTGCTGCTGCAGGTGTATTACAAAATAGAATACCTGTTCGAAGTGCATGAAAACTGCTTCAACCCGCCGCCCAAGGTAAAGAGTGCGGTGATAAGGCTTACCAGGCTGGAGCAGCCTTATGAGGTGAAGAACGAAAAGAAGTTCAAGCTGCTGGTAAAAACGGCCTTCGGCCAGCGGCGGAAACAGCTGCGCAATCCCCTGAAAGGGCTTTTCAATAAAGAATATTTACAGGAACCAATATTTACAAAAAGGGCAGAAGAGCTTTCCGTAGCGGATTTTGCAGCCCTGGCCGAACACATGTTATGAGCAAGAAAGTATTGATCACCGCTAAAGTTCATGAATATCTCATCAACGAACTGGAAGCAAAAGGGTACACCGTCAACTATCAGCCTTCCATCACCTACAACCAGGTGCTGGACGAAATCCACGATGTGAACGGCCTGATCGTGACCACCCGTATTAAAGTAGACAAGGCGGTGATAGACCGCGCCGGCGCCCTGGAATGGATCGGCCGGCTGGGTTCCGGCATGGAGCTGATCGATGTTGAATATGCCGAAAGCAAAGGCATACATTGCGCCAGCAGTCCCGAAGGCAACCGGGAAACAGTAGGGGAGCAGGCCGTAGGCATGCTCATCATGCTCATGCACAACCTTCTTAAAAGCAGCCTGGAACTGCGGCAGAACATCTGGGAGCGCGACGGCAACCGCGCCTGGGAGCTGGGCGGCAAAACCATTGCTATAATTGGCTACGGCCACACCGGCAGCGCTTTTGCACGCAAGCTCCGCGGCTTCGACATGCGGATACTGGCGTATGACAAATACAAAAAAGGCTTTGGTAACGAATACGTGGAAGAGGCAGACCTGGACACGATATTCCGCGAGGCGGACATTGTGAGCCTGCACCTGCCGCTGAACGAGGAAACCCGGCATTTGGGGAACCTGCAATTCTTCAGTTCTTTCGCCAAACGCGTGTACCTGCTCAATACTTCCCGTGGTAAAGTAGTGAGCACGGCAGACGTGATCGCCGCCCTCGAAAACGATACCCTGGCGGGCGCAGGGCTGGATGTGCTGGAGAATGAAAAGCTCGAAACTTTCAATGAAACGGAGCAACAGCAGTTCCGTTTCCTGCTGGGCCATCCGCGGGTGGTGATCACCCCGCATATCGCCGGTTATTCACATGAAGCCAGCGTTAAAATGGCCAAAGTGGTGCTGGAAAAGCTAAACGTTTAGCAGGGCCGGAATGCGGCACATTAGCGATTTTTATATGTGAGACAGGGTGTAAGGTCTACAACATATTTTCGTTATATTTGCGATAATCATACTGAATTGACGTCTTTGCGCAAGCGGGGGCGTTAATTTTTTTTCTTTATACTAAATCAATAAAGGTTATGTCTGGCGTAAATTATGTAACCAAAGAATCCCTAGAACAAATGAGGGCTGAGCTTACGCAACTCAAAACCAAAGGCAGGGCGGAGATCGCCAGGGCTATTTCCGAGGCGCGGGAAAAGGGGGATTTGAAAGAAAATGCGGAATATGATGCCGCTAAAGAAGCGCAGGGCCTTCACGAGGCTAAAATTGCCGTACTGGAAAACGTTATTGCCAACGCAAGAGTAGTGGAGGCTGATGCTATTGATACCTCGAAAGTTTCCGTTTTGTGTAAAGTGACCATTACTAACCTGGCCAACAAAAAGACCATGACTTACCAGCTGGTATCTGAAAAAGAAGCGGACCTGAAGCTGGGTAAGATCTCCGTTACCTCGCCCATCGGCAAGGGCCTGCTGGGTAAAAAGGTAGGGGAAGAAGCCCTTGTTGTGGCGCCCAATGGCACGATGAAGTTCAAGATCGATGACATTACCGTATAGAACCATACGGCGCTGAATATTGAAAAGGCCCGCCAACTTTGTTTTGGGGGCCTTTTTTAATGGGAATTATACCGTAGATTAGTATTTGCTTAATTATTTATCATGACCATTTTTTCCAAGATCATCAAAGGCGAGATACCCAGCTACCGCATTGCGGAGAACGATCATTTTTATGCTTTCCTGGATATATTCCCGCTGATGGAGGGGCATACGCTCATTGTGCCCAAAGTGGAAACCGATAAATTCTTCGACGTAAGCGACGAGCTGATGGCGGAGTGGCTGCTGTTCGCCAAGCCCATTGCAAAGGCCATAGAAGCCGCGGTGCCCTGCAACCGTGTAGGCATAAGTGTGGTAGGCCTGGAAGTGCCGCATGCGCATATGCACCTGGTGCCCATTAATTCTGCTGATGATCTGAACTTTACGCGTGCCAAGCTGAAGTTGAGCCCGGAGAAGTTTAAACAGGTACAGGAGCGGATTATAGCGGGATTATAGGTTATAAGGTCGTCACATAGAATTTGAAACCGATGCCGTGGAGCGTCTCCAGCTTCACATCCTTATCGTCCAGGAAATGCTTGCGGATCTTGGTGATAAAAACGTCCATACTCCTTCCCAGGAAATAATCGTCTTTACCCCATACATGGTACAGGATCTCTTCGCGTTTGAGCGTTTTGTTGGCGTTCTCACAAAAGAACTTCAGCAGGTCTGCTTCTTTCTGGGTAAGGCTGGCTTTGAGTTTGCCTGACTTATCCATGAGCTTCAGCTCGCCGTAATCGAAAGTGGTTTTGCCAACGGTGAAGGTGGTGCGTTTGTCCGCATTCAGGGGCCGGGTACGTTTGAGGAACACTTCTATTCTCAGCAGCAACTCCTGCATGGAGAATGGTTTGGTCACATAATCGTCAGCGCCGTGCTTGAATCCGCTGATCTTGTCTTCGTCTTGCGACTTGGAGGTTAGGAAAAGAATAGGAATAAGGTCGTTACGCTGTCTGATCTGTTTGGCGAGCTCAAACCCGTTCTTTTTGGGCATCACTACATCCAGCAGGCATATGTCGTACAGGCTTTTTTGAAACGTTTTCCAGGCAATTTCACCATCAGAGCAATGCGTCACTTCGTATCCCGATTCTTCCAGACGTTTTTTGGTAATTGCACCCAGGTTATAATCATCCTCCACTAGTAATATTCTAGCCTTCGTATCCATCTACGAAAAATATTAGGGGTGATAAAAGGAATAAAATTTCATTTGTAACGTTGCAGTTTGCGCTTTATTTCGGTACTATTTAAAGCGCCTCAGCCATATTTTAGTTCAAAATAAGTACAATTTCTCAATTAACAAACATCGGCCACCCTCTTTTGTTCAATTGACACTACGGCTTGCAAAGCCTTTCGGGATGCTGTTGAAGGAATTTATCCCAGCCTTTTGATTTGCCGGCAGTTGCGAGCGGGCTGGTTTCCTGGAAGTGGTGGCATACCGCCACGGCCAAAGCATCCGTGGCGTCCAGGTATTCGGGTTGCTCGGTGAACTTCAGGATGCGCTGCAGCATCTGCCAGACCTGTTCCTTATTGGCGTTACCGTTGCCGGTAATCGATTGCTTGACTTTCTTGGGAGAATATTCGGATACGCCCACCCCCGCCTGCATGGCGGTGGCAATGGCCACTCCCTGGGCCCTTCCGAGCTTGAGCATACTCTGCACGTTTTTCCCGAAGAAGGGGGCTTCGATAGCGCAACTAACAGGTTTGTGCTGGCTGATAATGCCCATCATACGGTCGTGGATCGCCCTGAGCCGCTCGTAATGGTCCTTTTTGGGATTCATTTTCAGCACGCCCATTTCAATGATCTGCACCTGCTGGCCCGTTACGGCAATCAATCCATACCCCATGATGATCGTCCCGGGATCTATGCCGAGAATTATTTTTGTATTGTTTGCCAAGCGGAGACTATTTTTGCCAAAACTCTTGAACGTCTGAACAAAAGTACCAAAATAATCCTCAATTATGTGCTGGGCGGGGCACTGTGCATCTGGTTAACCTTCGCGATCTACCAACAGGTGCAGAACCAGCAGAACTTACCCGCCGCCTGGGCCCATATGAAAGAGATGGTACTGGAAAGGGGCTGGCTGATGCTCCTGCTCGTTGCGGTCATGATGTTCGCCAACTGGGGCCTCGAAGCCCGCAAATGGCAGCTGCTGGTAAAACCGCTGGAAGAAGTGCCCTTCGCCAGGGCCTTCGGAGCCATCCTCAGCGGCGTTTCCCTCTCAGTGAACACCCCCAACCGCATCGGGGAATACGGCGGCCGCATCCTCTACCTCCGCAACCCCAACAAGCTGAAAGCCATTGCAGCCACCATCGTAGGAAGCTTCTCCCAGCTGATGATCACCATAGTTTTTGGGCTGATCGGGTTTATTTATTATATTAATCAATATGAACTGACGGCCAGGAACGGGTATTTTGCGCCTCAAGTGGCTGAGAAATTACTGTTAAGTATACTCATAGTCATTTGCGCGCTCGGGTTAATCCTTTATTTTCGGTTGCGGATTATTGTTACCCTGGTGGACAAAATACCCTGGCTCCGGAAAATTAAAGTGTTCATACAGATCATAGCCCGATATTCCCCGGAGGAACTGGGTAAGCTGCTGCTGCTGAGTGCGGTGCGTTACCTGGTGTTCTCGGCACAATA
>CBFHAF010000287.1:0-6278 GCA_965653435.1 uncultured Chitinophaga sp. | reverse complement strand
AGAATCCCGCTCCCGGCAGGGTGGAAATATCCGAAGGATCGCAGGGGCAGGTGTACTCCTTCACCCACGAATTCATCCAGCACATACCGCTGGTGCACGAGCTGTCCATGTTCGGCGCAGAGCATATGTCGTCCGCCATCCTCGTAGGCAGCCCCGTTAAGCAGGAAGTGGAGCTTATCCTGCAAAAGATCCGGGCGGAATATGAATCTGAAAGGCATTACCGGCTGGATATCATCCGCGATTACCTCAAGATCATCGTACGCCACATCAGCCGGTCCGTGCCCCACCAGCAGCAAAGCTGGAGCGCCTCCCGCAAAACAGGCCTGGTGAGGCAGTTCCTACAGCTGCTGGACCAGCAGTATACCGCGCTCAAAAAAGTAACGCATTACGCGGAAAAGCTGCATGTCACTTCCAACCACCTGAACACCACGCTAAAAGACATTACAGGCATCACGGCCAGCGAGCACATCCGCCGGCGCGTGATATCCGAAGCCAAGCTGCTGGCGCTGCACCGGGAGAACTATTCCATGAAGGAGATCGCCTATCACCTTGGGTTCGAGGACAAATCGCATTTCTCGAAATATTTCAAGAATGCCTCCGGGAAAAACTTTACCAACTACAAAAAAGAACTTGCCCTTGAAGCATGATTACCTTATTTTCGGTATATGCTCACAGTACAGTTCTCCCCATTTCCCGAATTGACGACCGGAAGGCTCGTGCTCAGAAAATTGCGTGAATCCGATGCCGGAGAATACCTGTATCTCCGCTCCCACCCGGGGCTGATGCGTTATATTCCCCGCAAGCCGTTCACTATACGGGAAGAGGCCGTTGCGCTCATTAAGCTCTGCAATGCCAACGCGGATAATAACGAATCCATCAACTGGGCCATTACCGAAAAGGGCGTGGACAGGCTGATCGGCACCATCGGTTACGTACACCTCAAGCCGGAGCATTACCGCGGGGAAGTCGGGTACATGCTGCACGACGGGCTGCACGGCAAAGGCTTTATGACCGAAGCGCTGGATGCTGTGCTGCACTACGGGTTCCATACCATGAAGCTGCATTCCGTGGAGGCGATCATAGACCCGGGAAATATTGCTTCTGAAAAGCTCCTGCAGAAAATGAATTTTGTAAAGGAAGCTCACTTCCGCGAAGCGGAGTCCTTCGATGGCAAATGGCTGGATTCCTGCGTGTATTCATTGCTGACGCCCCTGAAATAGGGCATGGAAAGAAGGAATTGCGAAGGTGATAAGACTTCTTTCATTAAATGATTAATTTCACGCCGTCATGGCAAGAACATATGTGATCGGCGATATTCACGGCGCCCTGCTGGCGCTGCAACAGATAATTGCAAAAATAGGCCCTCAGCCCGGCGATAAGCTGATCTTCCTGGGCGACTACGTGGACGGCTGGAGCCAGTCCGCCGGCGTGATCAGCTACCTGATGGAGCTTGAACAGCAATGCGAGTGCATTTTCCTGAAAGGCAACCACGACGCCTGGTGCGAGTCCTGGCTGGCGGGCGAAAAACCGGATAATGTCTGGCTCTTCCACGGCGGCATTTCCACCGTCGAAAGCTACGAACCGCTCAGCGATACTGAAAAGCAGCAGCACCAGCAATTCTACAACCGCATGCTTAAATATCATACCGACGAAGAGAACCGCCTCTTTATCCATGCCGGCTTCGCATCGCTGCACGGGCCCGATTTTGAGCGGTATGAAAAGAATTACATGTGGGACCGTACCCTTTGGGAAATGGCCATAGGACTTAATCCCCGCATGAGGAAGAACGACCTCCGCTACCCCAAGCGACTGCGCCTTTTCTCGGAGATTTTCATCGGGCACACCCCCACTATCAACTATGGCATATCCGAGCCCATGAAAGCCGCGAACGTCTGGAATGTGGACACCGGGGCCGCCTTCACCGGCAGGCTCTCCGCCCTGAACATCGACACGAAAAAGTACTTCCAGAGCGACGTTGTGCGCACCCTTTACCCGCAGGAAAAGGGCAGGAACCAATACTAGGCCCGTTCCTCCCGATTTTACCGTACCTTTGCCACCGCAAATGGTAAAAATCGACCACATATCATTGCCGGATTTCCCGCTGCTGCTGGCGCCCATGGAGGATGTAAGCGATCCCCCTTTCAGGGTGGTATGCAAAGCCAACGGGGCGGACCTCATGTATACGGAATTCATTTCCAGCGAGGGCCTGATCCGCGATGCCATCAAGTGCCGTAAAAAGCTCGATATTTTCGACGAGGAAAGGCCCGTAGGCATCCAGATTTTCGGCGGCGATGAAGAACGCCTGGCCATGGCGGCAAAAATAGTGGACGTTACACAGCCCGAGCTGCTGGACATCAATTTCGGCTGCCCCGTGAAAGGCATTGTAGCCAAAGGCGCCGGATCCGGCGTGCTGAAAGACATACAGCTGATGACCCGCCTCACGGAAGCCTGCGTAAAAAGCACTTCCCTGCCCGTGACGGTTAAAACCCGCCTGGGGTGGGACGACAGCACCAAGAACATTGAAGAAGTTGCGGAAAGGCTGCAGGACGTCGGCGTGAAAGCGCTCACCATCCACGGCCGCACCCGCTGCCAGATGTATAAAGGCGAAGCGGACTGGACCCTCATCGCCAAAGTAAAGAACAACCCGCGCATCCACATCCCCATCTTCGGCAACGGGGATATAGACAGCCCGCAGAAAGCACTGGAATACAGGAACAGGTACGGGGTAGACGGTATCATGATCGGCCGCGCCGCCATTGGTTACCCCTGGATATTCCGCGAGATACGCCACTACCTGAACACCGGCGAAATGATGGCCGCCCCCACCGTGGCCGAACGCGTAGCCGTCTGCAGGCAGCACCTGGAAAAATCATTGCAATGGAAAGGCCCGCACGGCGGTATTTACGCGATGCGCAGGCATTACCTGAATTACCTGAAAGGATTACCGGGCATCAAGGAGTTCCGCAGCAGGCTGGTAACGCTGGATGTGCCCGGGGAGATCAACGCGGTGCTGGACGAAGTGCTGCGCACCTACGAAGGGTTCGAGATGGAGCATACGCCCATCCGCCTCATCAATTATCATGAAAACTGCCCGCTCTAAGCATTATTTGCAATCCACTTTCTTATAGGGCTGCGGCCCGAATTTCAGCTGGCCGTTATCGCTGTTGAACACAGGTACGCCGTTGGCGTCAAAACTGTCTGCCAGGGCCTCGTATGCCTGGTCGCCCATTACCTTGAACACCACCGGGCGGTCGCTGTTCTGGCCTTCACTCTGGAAGTGATAAGTGGCACGGAGGATATTGTCCTTGATGGTGCCGTCTATAAGACCCGTATTCTTGTCTTTTTCAAAGAAGTTATAATCCAGCACGCCGTTCACTTTTTCATCTTCCACGATCAGCTGCAAATAGAACGTATCCTCTCCCGTTACTTTCTGGTAACAGACGGCGCCGGACTGTGCTGCTGTTTGCTGGGTATTGCCCGCATGCGGCTGGCCGGAAGTATCGGAAGCACCGGAAGTACCGCCGGAATTACAGGCCGCCCAAAAAGCGGTTGCGGCTAAAAGTATACTGGCAATGGATCTCATTTTCAAGTATTTCTCTAAATCTACGGAATATTTTCAAACCCTGCTGACATAAGGCTGTCAAACCCCGCCCCCATCTTTGTATCAACAAACCAAAAACTCACTACCATGGCTACTATCACCGAATTGCTCCATGAAATGGAACACGAAGCGAACACCACCCGCAAAATGCTGGCGCAGATACCTGACGACAAGCTGGACTTCCGCCCTCATCCCAAAAGCATGGATATCCGCGCACTGGCCACACATATTGCGGAAATACCCGGGTGGCTTTCCATTATCATTCAAAAAGACGAGCTGGACTTTGCCGGCGACCCTTATGTGGCTCCCCCGGTGAACAGCGCCAAAGACCTGCTGGAAGTTTTCGAAAGATCATACCAGGAAGGATATAACGCCCTTAAAGGCGCAGATGAGAGCCAGTTCTCCAAACCCTGGACCATGCGCGCCGGCGAAGAGATCTTCAGCGTGCTTCCCAAATCCGAGAATATCAGGATGACCTTCTGCCAGACCGTTCACCACCGCGCACAGCTGGGGGTGTTCCTCCGCCTGCTGGATGTGCCCATCCCGGGCAGCTACGGGCCCAGCGCAGACGAAATGGAAGAATACAACAAGAAGCTGTGCTAGTTCATCATTTCAGACAATAATACCGGGTTAAGCGGCGTGCTGATGTCAAAGAACCGCACGCCGCCTTTTACGTATACGATCAGAATATCGTTGTATGGTATCACATCCAGGAAAGTACTGCCGTCCTTAATGGTCTTTACTTTTACCGGGGCAAGCGGCTGGCTTACATCATACACCACCATGCCGGAACCGCCGTCGCATACAAACAGCGCGTCGCGGTGAACGCCCAGGCCATAAGGGCCGGCCAGCGGGAGCTGGTTCATCAGCACTGGTCTCGTAACGTCCGTTACATCATACACCATCAGCGCATTGTTCGGGCTGCCGCAGGTACCGTTGCCCCTTAAGGTGAGGTAAGCGGTGCTGCCCTGCGTTACTACCGGGTCGCATGCGCGGAAATGCCCTACAGCACCCATCCGGGTGGGTTTGGTAGGATCTTTCAGCTCATAGATGTACAGGCCGGTGGTGGAACCAATGAACAGCTTATCGTCGTAAGGAAAGATGGTCTCGATCTGCCAGCCCACGGGCACGGTGGATTTCTGAACGGTTTCCGCGGGATTGCTGATATCGTACACCAGCAGGCTGGTATTGTTCACCACGTACAGGTAATTGCCGGAGATCGCGAAGCGGGCCATGGAACCGCCTTTACCGGAACCGCCGGCATTTTCGCTGGCGAGTGAGCTGCCTTCCTGTTTGGCACAGCCGGCGAATAGGGCCATAAGGCCGCAGCATATAAGGAGTAAACGTATTTTCATCAGTTCACGCATTGAGGGTTAAGAACGGTTTCCTGCTTCCAGCGGGCGACGCGGCCTTTGCTGACGTCGGGGCATACATAGTAGGCGCCAGTGCCCGGCGGGCGGGGATATTTCATTTCCGGGAAGACGTTGGGCAGCCTGCTTTTGACCTTCACATCAGGGAAGGCGGAAAGATCCAGCACCAGCATGTCCTCAAAAGAATTCGTGTATACGGAATTCCCTTTCAGCGCCACTTCCTGGCAGCCCGGGATGTTGAGGAAACCTACTTTCACAGGCTTCGTTTTGTCCGCATAATCAATGATGTGCAGGCCAACGCCGGTTTCTACCTGGAAGAGCTTGTTGCCCAGCGCAAAGATTTTGCCGCCTTCTTCCGTGGGGCGTTTGTCTTTCACGGCAACGTCGAGGCTGGCGTCGTCGTTCTTTACATACACAGGCACCCAGGCAATCACTTCGCCTACTTCGCGGTAACCAACGCGGTCCGCATTGCGGTCATTAAATCCGAAATCGAAACGGTCGCAGCCCGTAAAGAGGGTGACGACGAGCGTTAAAAGGGTGAACAGTCGCAGCATAAGGATATCAGTTTAGGGTATATGGGATTAAACGGCGCTGCGCTGCCCGAAGTTACAAGGGGTTAAAAATATTTGATATATTATTTACGGGCGATCCATTTCTCGTTGATGTAAAAGGTTCCGAAAGGCACGATAGACGCGGCAAGCGCAATGAAGGTCTTTCGGAAGGACCAGTCCATCGCGATCTTCACTTCAATCACCAGGATCACATACAGCACGAACAGCAGGCCGTGGGCCATCCCCACCTGCCTGGTCATCCAGGGCTGATCCGCAAAATATTTCAGCGGCATGGCAATGAACAGCAGCACCAGGAAGGAAATGCCTTCCAGCAGGGCGATGATCTTAAATCGTTTGATAGCGGGAGCAGGATTTTTTTCCATGCCGCAATACTACGCAGGAAATGTTTCCCCGGAAATGATCCTCGTCAGCCCACAGGATTTTACAGGCCAGTGACGGAAATTACGGGTTGGAGGACCACAACCCGGCAGACTTGATCACCACCCTCCGGTTCAGCTTCAGCTGCGCCACTACGAATTCAGCCAGGTCTTCCGGCTGCATGACCTTTTCCGGATTGCCGTCCGTCAGTTTCAGGTCGATGGCCAGTTCTGTGGCCACTGTGCTTGGCGTAAGCGCGCTCACGCGGATGTTGTGCTTGCGCACTTCCAGCATCAGCGATTCCGTCAGCCCAAGCAGGCCGAATTTGGAAGCGCTGTAGGCGCTGGTAAGCGGGGCGCCGCGCTGGCCGGCGGTGGA
>CBFHAF010000286.1:0-6312 GCA_965653435.1 uncultured Chitinophaga sp. | reverse complement strand
GGCTGCTGGCCCGCGGCCCGCGCTTCCGCCTCACCGCGGAGCAGGTGCGAGACCAGGCGCTGGCCGTAAGCGGCTTGTTGAGCGACCGCATGTTTGGCGCCAGCGTAATGCCCTACCAGCCGGAAGGCATCTGGATGGCGGTATACAGCGGCCAGTCCTGGAAAACCAGCGAGAACGGAGACCAGTACCGCCGCGGCGTATACACCTACATTCGCAGAACAAGCCCGTACCCTTCACTGGTTACGTTTGACGGCGCCAGCCGGGAGGTTTGCCTGCAGCGGAGAATACGCACCAACACGCCCCTGCAGGCGCTTGTAACGCTCAACGATCCCGTGTATGTGGAAGCCGCCCGCAATCTCGCCCTGCGCATGCAGGAAAGCGGCGGGCAAGATACCAGATCCTGCATACAGGCGGGCTACAAACGGGCGTTATATAAGAACATCACGCCCGGCAAACAGGCCATCCTCGAAAAGCTTTACACGCAGGCCTTCTCCAAATTCGGCAAGGACCCTAAAGCGGCGGCAGCTTTCCTGCAGGCCCCGGAACCAAGGAAAGGCATGGAACACCTTGCGGCGCTGACCGTGGTGGCCAATGCGATTATGAACCTGGATGAATTCCTCTCAAAATCCTGATCAATATGTCTGAGAAGATCATACACGAAGCGAATGAAAGAGCGGCGAAATATTTTTCACGCAGGCATTTCCTGCAGGATTGCATAACCGGCCTCGGTGCTACCGCGCTCGGTTCCCTGCTGGGAGGATGTAATATTTTTTCCGGCCCGGGCAGCAATGCCTCCATGCCTCAAAGCCTCAACCCGCTTGAACCGCGTGCACCGCACTTCCCGGCAAGGGCCAAGAGCGTGATCTACCTGCATATGGCAGGCGCGCCTTCCCAGCTGGAACTGTTCGACTACAAACCAGAACTGCAGAAACTACATAATCAGCTTTGCCCGCCTTCCATACTCGAAGGAAAAAAATTCGCATTTATCCGCGGGGTGCCCAAAATGCTGGGGCCCCAGGCAGTGTTCGCACAGCATGGCGAAAGCCGTGCATGGGTGAGCGATCACCTGCCGCATTTCGCGAAGATGGTAGACGACGTAAGTTTCCTGAAAGCCGTGCAGACGGACCAGTTCAACCACGGGCCCGCGCAGCTGTTCATGCATACGGGCAGCGCCCGCCTTGGCAGGCCCAGCATCGGCTCATGGGTAACCTACGGACTGGGCTCCGAGAACAGCAACCTGCCCGGATTCGTGGTGCTCACTTCAGGCGGTAAAACGCCCGATGCGGGCAAAAGCGTGTGGGGAAGCGGTTTCCTGCCTTCCGTTTACCAGGGCGTGCAGTGCCGTTCCAAAGGCGATCCCGTGCTGTTCCTCACCGACCCGGAAGGAATGGACCGCGATATGCGTTATCAATCCATCCATGCCATCAACGAAGTGAACAAGCTGGAATACGAGACCTTCCAGGACCCGGAAATACTATCCCGCATCTCGCAATACGAGCTGGCGTACAAAATGCAGATCTCCGTACCCGGGGTGATGGACATCAACGACGAACCGGAGTATATCCACCAGCTGTACGGCACGCAGCCCGGCAAGGAAGCGTTTTCCAACAACTGCCTGCTGGCCCGCAAGCTCGTCGAAAAAGGCGTACGTTTCGTGCAGCTGTTCGACTGGGGCTGGGATGCGCACGGCACCGGCGAAGACCTTTCCATCGATTACGGCCTGCGCAACAAGGCCCGTGAAATAGACAAGCCCATCAGCGCCCTGCTGCTGGACCTCAAGCAACGCGGCCTGCTGGACGAAACGCTCGTTGTATGGGGCGGTGAATTCGGCAGAACGCCTATGCAGGAAAACCGCGACGGCAAAGAAATGCCCTACCTCGGCCGCGATCACCACGTGGAGGCATTCACCATGTGGATGGCCGGCGCCGGCATCCGCAAAGGATTCAGCTGGGGAGAAACGGACGAAATAGGCTTCGCCGCCGTGAAAGGCAAAGTAGCGGTACACGATATTCACGCCACCATGCTGCAACAGCTGGGCTTTGACCATGAGAAACTGACCTACCAGTTCCAGGGCCGCCCGTTCAGGCTCACGGATGTGGAAGGGCACGTTATTCATGAAATCTTAGGTTGATCATTATGTCTCTGAACAGAAGGAATTTCTTAAAACAATCCGCAGCCATCAGCGCTGCATCCCTCATACCTGGAATACCCGCCGAAGCGCAGCAGCCCGCCATCAAAACGCCCGCTGCCGCAGGGTTTAAACTGGTAGTGTTACAAACGGACTGGGGCTTCGCCGGCACCCGCGACGAGCTCTGCCGCCGCACAAAGGCGGCCGGATACGACGGTATCGAAACATGGTGGCCCACTACCGCCGAAGCGCAGGACGAATTGTTTGCCGCGCTGAAGAAACACGGCCTTGAAGTCGGTTTTCTCTGCGGCGGCAACGGCGCGGACTATACGAAACATGCCGAAGCATTCGAACAAGCCGTGACAGCAGCCACCAGCCAGCAGCGCCAGCGCCCGTTGTATATCAACTGCCATTCCGGGAAAGACTATTTTTCATTCGAAGAGAACAGCAGGCTGATCGATATGACGGTGCGCATTTCCAAAAGCACCGGCATCCCAGTGTGCCACGAAACGCACCGTTCCAGGATGCTGTTCGCCGCTCATATCACGCGGAAATTCATTGAAGCCAAACCTGATCTGCGGCTCACGCTGGATATTTCCCACTGGTGCAACGTGCACGAATCGCTCCTGCAGGACCAGGCGGAAACGGTGGCCAAAGCCCTGGAAAGGACCGGTCATATCCACGCCAGGATAGGCCACCCTGAAGGCCCGCAGGTGAACGATCCGCGCGCGCCGGAATGGGAGAACACGGTGAAGGCGCATTTTGCGTGGTGGGATGAAGTGGCGAAAATAAAACGGGCCAAAGGCGAAGTGATGACGATGCTGACCGAATTCGGCCCGGCGGACTATATGCCTGCCTTGCCTTACACCCGGCAGCCCGTGGCCAATCAATGGGACATCAACGTACACATGAAGAACTTACTAAAAGCGAGATACGGGGGATGACGATATTATTGCAGGGAAACTGGAGCCTGTTCATCGGGCGTTTCCATCCATTACTGGTGCATTTGCCGATAGGCATGCTGATAATCGCTTTTGTGCTCGAAGTGATGAGCAAGAACCGCCGCCTGGCCGTTCTTGGCGCCGCCGTGCTGCCGGTGCTCGTGTTCGGCGCCGTTTCCGCCATTGCCGCCTGTATAGCCGGCTGGCTGCTTTCCACCGCGGGAGGTTACGAAGAAGCTGCGCTTAACCTGCACATGTGGCTGGGCATCAGCGTGGCCATTGTGTCTGTATTGCTTTGCGTGTTAAGAAGATATTCACTTTACCGGAAAGCCTGGCTGCCGGCGTCTTTCGTGATGATCGTGCTGCTCTCTGCGGCAGGGCATTTAGGCGGTAACCTCACACATGGTGAAGATTATCTTACCGCACATCTTCCGTTCGGCAGCACATCCGCAGCAAATGCGGATCCCGTCATATCCAACCTGGCCGAAGCGAAGGTGTACGATCACCTGGTGCGGCCCATCCTGGAACAGAAATGTTATTCCTGCCACAACGAAGCCAAGCTGAAAGGCGGCCTCCGCCTGGATGGGATGGACCATATCCGCAAAGGCGGCGAAAATGGTCCGGTGATAAAAGACAGTGTGCCCGAAGCCAGCGAGCTCTACAAAAGGCTTGTGCTCCCCGAAACGGACGACAAGCGCATGCCTCCCAAAGGCAAGCCCCAGCTCACTCCGCAGCAGCTGGAAATTTTATATTGGTGGATAGAACAGGGCGCATCGCCTGATGCGACGGTAAAACAACTTCATCAAACACCGAGGATCCAGCTGGTGTTCGACGGCATGAAACCTTCCGGGGGTTCGGAGGAACATCCTTTTATGCCCAAGGAAGAAGCAAAACAAGCGTCCGTCAAAGACATGGCCGCGCTGGAGAAAATAGGCGTGAAAGTGATGCCGGTAGCGGATGAGAACGGTTTCGTGATGGTCAGCGCCGTAAACGCTTCCGGATTTGGAAATAAAGATGCCGCCTTGCTGCTGCCTTTGAAGCAACAGATCGTCTGGCTGAAATTGTCCAACACCCAAACGGGCGACAGCGCGCTGCAGGTAATTTCGCAGCTGCCGGAACTCACCCGCCTCTATCTTGAGAACACGCCGGTGACAGACGCGGGCATAACGCATCTTGCCAATTGCAAACAGCTGAAATACCTGAACCTCGTTGGTACCAAAGTAACGGACAAAGGCATATTGCAGCTGCAAAAGAACACGGGATTGAAGGAACTTTTCCTCTACAAAACCGCCGTAACGGCAGCGGGGTTTACACAGCTGCAAAAAGCCATGCCCAAAACCGCCATCGATACCGGCGGCTACAGCATGCCGGTGCTGGTGACGGATACGCTGGTGCACAGGAAGAAGAAAACGTGAATAGAAATGCGAAGACATAAGAAAAGGGCCGACGGGAATAATTCCTGACGGCCCTTTTTTAAATTTTATGGATCAGCCCTGTTTCTGCTGCTGCGGCCTCCCGTGCCACTTATGTTTGTTGTGGTGTTTCTTCTTGCCCTGCACTTGCTGGCTGGAAGATTGGCGCATTTGCACTACCTGGGCCGGTTTCTCAACAGGCGTTTCGCCGGCGGGGAAAGGATGCCCGTTCACAACGGGTATGGCCTGCCCAATGAGCTTGGTGATATCTTTCACGTAAGGCCTTTCTTCCGCTTCACAGAAAGAAAGCGCAATACCGCTCGCTCCGCCGCGGCCGGTACGGCCAATACGGTGAACGTAAGTTTCCGGTACGTTGGGAATTTCGTAATTGATCACATGGCTCAGGTTGTCCACGTCTATACCGCGCGCGGCGATATCGGTGGCTACCAGCACGCGGATGCGGCCCGCTTTGAAGTCTGTCAAAGCACGCTGGCGGGAGTTCTGCGACTTGTCGCCATGGATGGCGCTGGCCATCACGCCTGCTTTGCTGAGCTCTTTCGCTACCCTGTCCGCCCCGTGTTTGGTGCGGGTAAATACCAGGGCGCTCACAATGGAAGCATCCTTCAGTACATGGATCAGCAAAGAGCGTTTGGAGCTCTTATCTACGTAATACAGCTGCTGCTCCACTTTTTCCGCCGTGGAAGAAACCGGTGTTACGGCTACTTTCTCTGGATTGGTAAGGATGGAATTAGCCAGGCCTGCGATCTCCGTAGGCATGGTGGCTGAAAAGAACAACGTCTGCCTTTTTTCAGGAAGCTTGGTGATGACCCTTTTTACATCATGGATAAAACCCATGTCCAGCATACGGTCCGCCTCGTCCAGCACAAACTGGCGGATGTAACGCAGGTTGATGTGGCCCTGCTGCCAGAGGTCCAGCAGCCTGCCGGGTGTGGCCACCAGGATGTCCGTACCCTGCTTCAGCGCCTGTATCTGGGTATGGGCGGAAACGCCGCCGAATATCACGAGATGTTTGATGCCGGTATGCGCGCCGTAATCCCTGATGTTCTCCGCGATCTGGATAGCCAGCTCACGGGTAGGGGTCAGGATCAGCGTTTTGATATGCCTGTCCGGCACAGTGGCGGCCTGCTTTTCTTTATACAATAACTGCAGGATGGGAATGGCAAATGCCGCCGTTTTCCCGGTACCGGTCTGCGCACAGGCCAGCAGGTCTTTCTGCGCCAGCACAACGGGGATTGCCTGGGTCTGGATAGGTGTAGGCGTAGTATAGCCTTGTGTTTCAAGCGCACGCAATATGGGCGCAATGAGACTTAATTTCTCGAATGACAATATGTTTGATTTAAGTTTAAAACGATGCTAACAATCCTGGCTTATAGAAGGGAAGGATGGCTAGATTGTATATCCACACATCATTTTAAGTGAACCTAACTGCGGAGGGAATGTACCTTTTCTGCGGAGAGGGGATATAAGAATGGGGCAAAGATAGGGAAAAACAAACGAATAATATGCAGGGAAACGTTAAAAGCCCGGAATGGCCGGTATCACCCGTGATATGCGGTATCAATTGTGATACATACCGGTATCGCTTATGGTACGCACCGGTAACACTTATGATACGGACACGTATTAAAGTACTACTAAAGTGCCTTCATACACGGGGTTGAGTGGACTTTGACCCCGGGGAGGTACGGGTTAAACACGTGGGGTCTGCGCAGATGCGAGGCCCCACGTATTCAGTTTTGTCAGTTAAAATTGGTGGAAGTGGCCAGCGCCTGCCAGCCCTGCATATCCTCTTCCACTGCGGATATCTTCT
>CBFHAF010000285.1:0-6324 GCA_965653435.1 uncultured Chitinophaga sp. | reverse complement strand
ATACCGATTATATGCCTGTGAACAATCCGCGGTTCCTCGGCGCCTGCGTATTCTACTGGGGGCAGAAGCAGGAAGTGACGCATACCTGGTTCAGCCTTTTTTCTGAACAGGGCGCCGCTTCTCCTGTCGTGCAGGCCATGCAGCAGGTCTGGACCGGGAAGCCGCCCGCTCATAAAGCGCCTTCGCTGAAATATATGCTGCTGGAAGGGAAAGGCGCGCGGGACAATATCCTGCTGCAGCCAGGCGCGGTTCATTCGGCGGAAATATTATTCGAAGAAGCCGTCCACGATTCACTCCGTGTTACCTGGGAGATCGTTCCTGAAGACTGGTATATCCGTTACCGTAGCGACGTGAATGCCCGGAAACCCGTTGTGCTGGACAGCCTGCTGATTTCACCCGAGGGAAACAAAACCGGTTTCCGCGCGCCGGCGAAAGAAGGGCCATACAGGATATTCGCCACAGTGTCCGACAGGTATGGTAACTTTGCTTCCGCCAATACACCTTTTTATGTAGTAGCACCATGATAAACCCTTTAGAGCCGGTTTCCCCGCCATCGCGGCGGGAATTATTCACCCTCAGGCTGATGATCGTGATGGGCGTGATCAGCATGGGCGTGCTGCTCTACAGCCTGCTGCGCAGCACACAGGTAGGCTATGCGCCTTTCTATTGGGTGCTGATGGCCGGCATCGCTTTCAACTGCCTTGCCATCCTGCATGAGTGGTACCATTATTTTTCCATCACCATCCCTCCCGCTCCCCCGCTGGAGCGCCGTTTTACCGTAGACGTACTTACCACCTACTTTCCCGGCGAGCCTTATGAGATGATCGTGAACACGCTCACCGCCATACAGGCTATGCCTTACCCGCATACCACCTACCTGTGCGACGAAGGCGATGATCCTTATCTTAAAGAGGTGTGCGCCCGCCTCGGCGTTCGCCACGTAACCCGCAGCGACCGCAGGGATGCAAAGGCCGGCAATATCAACAACGCGCTGCAGCATGCCACCGGCGAGCTGTGCCTGGTGCTGGACCCCGACCATGTGCCTGCTCCCGGGCTCCTGGACACGGTGGTGGCCTATTTCAGCGATCCCGCCATCGGGTTCGTGCAGATCGTGCAGGCGTACAGCAACCTGGGCGACAGCATCGTGGCCAAAGGCGCGGCGCAGCAAACCTTCCAGTTCTATGGCCCTATTATGTCCACCATGAACCGCTACGGCACCGTGCAGGCCATCGGCGCCAACTGCACCTTCCGCAGGGCAGCGCTCGATTCCATCGGCGGGCATGCCAGCGGGCTGGCGGAAGATATGCATACCGCCATGCACCTGCATGCCAAAGGCTGGAAATCTGTATACGTGCCCGCTGTGCTCACGCGCGGGCTGGTGCCCAATACGCTCTCTGCTTATTATGCACAGCAACTCAAATGGGCGCGCGGCACTTTCGAGCTGCTGTTCACCACCTATCCCAGGCTCTTCCGTAAATTCACCTGGGCACAGCGGCTGCATTACGGCACTATTCCTTTCCATTATTTCTCCGGCATCATCATCCTTATCAATTTCCTGATACCCGTGCTGTCTTTGGCCACCGGGCTCATCCCTTTCCGGGCGGACGTGCTGAACCTGGCACTGCTGGCTTTCCCTGCCGTTGCCTCCATTTTGCTGATCCGGCATTTCGTGCAGCGGTGGGTGATGGAAGAAACAGAACGCGGTTTTCATGTAGTGGGAGGCTTGCTGTTCATCGGCACCTGGTGGATCTATATTCTCGGTTTCGTATACACGCTGGCGAGGAAAAAAGTGCCTTACATCCCTACCCCGAAAGACGATTCCGGGCCGGACGACTGGCGGCTGAACCTGCCCAACATCGCTGTGATCGTGATGTCTGTAGCCGCGATCGTTTACGGTCTGTATTACGACTGGAACCCATATTCCCTTTTCATGGCAGGCATTGCAGGCCTTAACTGCCTGATCATGTCGTTCAACATCCTGGCCAGCCTGCGGCTTCGCAATATTCCCGCGCGTTACAGCTGGGTGAATACCATGCTGATCGTTCCGCTGCTGCTGAAAAGACAATTCTGGCTTTTCAGGCACCTGCATCTCTATGCCGGCATGCGGAAGCTGGGCCTGCCCCTGCTGCTGGCCGTCATATTCCTGAGCTGGCATTTCACCCGCGGCGGCACTGAGCCGGGAACGCCTTCCCATACCGGCCGCAGGCAGGAGCAGCCGTTCTATACCGGTATTTATGATCCGGACCATCGCCGGGCCATTGCCAACCCGGGCATCGTTTCGCTGTACATCCCCTGGGGCGACGGGCAGCAAAGCCTGCTGCCGGATTCACTCGTGGCAGACATTTACAGGCAGGGCGCCATCCCGATGATCACCTGGGAGCCCTGGGCCAATCTTTTCAGGAATACTACGGAAGAACTTGAAAAAGAACAGAAGATATTCGCGCACATCACCGCCGGCATGTTCGATCATTACCTGGGCCAGTTCGCAGACCAGGTAAAAGCCCTCAACCGCCCGGTGTTCCTGCGCTTCGCGCACGAGCCGGACAATCCGGCATACCCCTGGTCTGCCCGGGGCGGCAACACACCGGAAGAATTCAAAGCCGCATGGCGGTACGTGCACGACGTTTTCCGGCGCCGCGGCGCATTCAATGCCATATGGGTATGGAACCCCTGGAAAGCCGGGGCGGCTGAAACCTATTTCCCCGGGAAAGAAACGGTGGACTGGATAGGCCTGACCATCCTCGACTATGGCAAGTACCAGCAGGACGGCCGGTCTTATTCCTTCGAAACATTATATGCGCCTTTCCGCCGCCTGCCGCTCCTTCGTACAGGCCTTCCCGTGATGATAGCGGAAACGGGCTCGCTCAGCGCTGCGGCTGGCCAGCATCAATGGCTCCATGATGCGCTGAAAGCAGTGAATAACAGTTTCCCGGAGATACATGCGCTCGTATTCTTCAATACCAGTCACGACAAGAACGTACCGAACGGGATCTCCGCAGCCTCCCTGGACTGGAGCATACAAAACCCGCAGCAGCTGCCCGCATTGCTGGACAGCTTCCCCCGGCTCCGGCAACATACAACCGCATACTCCGGAGCGCTGCATGATGCGCTTCCCGCAAATACCTTCCCGCATCATGCTTTACCTGATTCCATCCGCGGGCTGAACTACCAGAAGGGAGAAAACTGGTTCAGGAACCTGCATGCCATTACCCGGCGCGAAGCCGCCAGGAACCTGCATAGCATGAAACAGATGGGCGTCAATACCATCAGGCGTTACGGGCCGGGCGTATACGACAGGAATATCCTGGCCGAAGCACGCCTCAACGGCATAAACATCCATTACGGTTTCTGGATACCGGCCATCACCAGCATGGATAAAGACGCGGGAACACTTTCGGAACTGGAGGGAAGCATCCTCCGCACCGTCCGCAAACACCGCGGCGATTCAGTCATTACTGCATGGTGCATCGGCAACGATGCCTGGCAGCAGCTTTCCCTGCATCACTACAAACCGGGACTGCTGTACCAGCAAAAAGAATACATCAGCTGGCTGGCACGCCTTACGGCTGCCATCAAAATAATCGATTCTTCCAGGCCTGTAACGCTGGACATGCAGCTTCAGCCGGGCATGACCGCTTCGTTGCAATGGCTGCGGCCACAGCTTCCCTCAGTAGATGCTTTTGGCATTGAAGCCGGCGCCGATACCAGCGGGCTGGGGGAATTACTCGCTTCAGGCGTTCCCTGTTTTATCAGCAGGATACCGGTAGAAATTTACACAGCGCTTCCCTCCGGCATGCGCCAGCCTGCCTTCGTAACCACCTGGCAGGACCTGGAGACCCGCGATTTCCTGACATTCAACGGCCTTACCGATCATTCCGGCCGCTATAAACCCGACTGGTACCAACTGGCCGAAGCCTGGGGGAAAACAGCATCCCGCCCGCTGCCGCGTGTGAAAATACTGAGGCCTTCGCGCACCACGCTGCCCGGCAGCAGGCTTACCTACCATGCTCTCGTGAAAGACGGCAGCGGATGGGCGTTTGCAAACAACATGCGTACCGGCCTGCGTTACGAATGGTATCTCGTTAAAACAGACCGGTATGGCTATCCGATCTTTAAGGAAAAAGCAGGCGAAGGCCCTTACATTACGCTCGATATACCCGAGAACGCATTACAATACCGCCTGTACCTGGAAGCCGTGAAAGACAGCAGCGTATCCACTTCACTAAGTACGCTGCATACGCCGTTATACTAATTCCTCACTCCCTCCCGCTCTTCCCTGGAACGGTTTCCTTCAGCACGCCTGTTCCCCCCCTGTTGCCGATCTACGTGGAAAGCAGGCAGAATAAAACGCCTGCTACTGTTGTTTCCAGACAGGATTTTTCAACCCGGAGGCAACCATTTTGGACTGATCATTGTATGAATAGGAGTGAACAAACCATTTTCGTTATGAAAAACAAACATGTATTTGCCGCAACGGCGCTTGCACTGGCTGGTTTTATTTCTTTCTCCTCCTGTAACAACGACGATAACGACAACGACCCTGTACTGATATTCGAGATACCGCTCAGTACCAAGCTGGAGAACCCCGCCCCTGCCGGCAGGTCGGAAACCGGTTTGCTGACCATGCAGCTGTATGCGGACAACACGCTTCGTTATTCCTTCCGGGTAGACAACCTCGCTGGCGGCGATGCGCTCACCATGGCGCACTTCCATACCGGCGACCCCGTGACCAACGGCCCCGTCATTCTCCCCTTCCCCGCCTGGACGGGCAACAGCAGCAATGGTACGCTTACGCTGCGGAAATCACTGGCAGACAGCCTGAAGAACCGGAGCAACGACATCTATTTCAACGTTCACTCCACCCAGGTCCCCAGCGGACTGGTGCGCGGCACCGTGAACAGCGACCTGCTGCTGGCGGAAACCGTGAATTTGTCCGGCGTGAATGAAGTCCCTCCCGTGGTGACCACCGCCACAGGCGTGGCATTGCTGCGGCTTACGGTAGACAGGAAACTGTATTCCAAAGTGACCGTTTCCAACCTTCCCGGCGGCGACGCATTGACCATGGCGCACATTCACCGCGGAGCGGCAGGCGTGAACGGGAACGTGCTGGTACCGCTCTGCGCCAACGCGGCGGATTTCGGGATATCCAAAATGACCCAGCTGGATGAACCTACCGCCAGCGCCCTGCGCACGGAAGCTTTGTACGTGAATGCACATTCCACCACCTGGCCCAATGGCGTTGTACGCGGGCAGATACGTTAATTGACTGTAATGCATAATAAAAGAGCCGTCTTCTCCTCTCGGAGAACACGGCTCTTATGGCTCCATATGGATAATCGAAACTCCGTCGTTGCGAGTAACAGCAGCGTCAAAGCAGGTGGGGCGACGAAGCATTCCCCTGCAGAGGATGGGTATACCATATATTGCGAGATTTCCTCATCGCGCTTCACACAGACTCCTCCACCGGCCCCCGCAATGACAGGCATTGTGCAATGAAGGAGCTTGCTGCACAACGTTGATATATCTTAGAAGCCCGGTATAAACAGGCAGACAATCATCTTGTTTTATTGAAATACTCTTCCTGCACATCCGCACCAGAATGCACCGGAGATGAAACCTGTTACCCTCTATTTCTTTTTTATTTATCTTCCCTGCATGGAAGAGATTTACGGCGAAACATTCAGCAAAAAAGACTACACGCAAGATCCGTTGCCACAGGGCGAATACGAAAACTGCATCTTCGAGAACTGCAACTTTTCAGAGGTTTCGCTTTCAGGCTGCATATTCCTGGAATGCTCTTTCGGGGGCTGCAACCTGAGCCTGGCAAAGCTCAGCAACGCAGCCTTCAGGGATGTGCAGTTCAAAGACTGTAAAATGCTCGGCCTCCGCTTCGACCAGTGCAATAAGTTCCTTTTTCAGATCACAACGGAGAATTGCAATTGCAACAATGCGTCTTTCTACGATACGAAGCTGGCCAAAACCGCTTTCAGGAACACGACCTTCCACGAAGCTGATTTTTCAGGCTGCGACCTCACTTCCGCACTGTTCGAACACTGCGATCTCCTCAACGCCACATTCGACAATACCACGCTCGAAAAAGCAGACCTGCGCACATCCGTCAATATTTCGCTGGACCCGGAGAACAACCGGATAAAGGGTGCGAAGTTTTCACTTGCAAGCTTGCCCGGGCTTTTGGGGAAATACAATATCGAAGTAGAGTGATATTTTATTAAACAATTACTACAACATTACCTTTCTTGTGCCCTTTCCCCACATAGCGGTGAGCTTCAACGATCTGATCCAGCGGATAACGCCTGTCGATCA
>CBFHAF010000284.1:0-6329 GCA_965653435.1 uncultured Chitinophaga sp. | reverse complement strand
CACCTCACGGTTACCTTTCCCGACAATACCCTGGCTGTTTCCCGGTACCTGAGCCCCCGCCTTCGGGTAAAAGGCAAAATACCATCATATTGTAACCCGGTCCCGATTAACCTCTTCCCCGGCTGATTCAACAATTCAACCCCTCAACTCAACAATCCGGCGGAAAATTCATGGCCGGGGCAGCGCTTCCCCGCAAATTTGCCCTTAAATGCCAGAGCATGAAACATCTCATAATCATATTCATCATGAGCGCGGTCTTTATCCAGCCACTCACCGGCAAACCTGCGGAAGAATTCAGGCTGGTGAAACAGTCGGAGAACATATTCCTTTACGAACGCTGGATCGCCGCCGCCGGCAACGATGAAAAAGTAAGGGAGATCAAAGCCGTATTCCTCGTACGGGCCAGCAGGGAGGAGCTGATCAGCCTGCTGAAAGACCCCGTCAAAGGCCGCGAATGGAATGTGAACGCCAAAGAATACCGGGTGCTGCCGCTGCCGGAAGCCAACCGCTGGATCAGCTACATCCGGTACGACATCCCCTGGCCTTTCGATAACCAGGACTGCTGCCTCGCCTTTGAGAGCACAGACAGCGGGGTGAGCTTCCAAAGCACCCGGCACAGCGCTTTCCCTGAAAAGGCGGGCATTATGCGGCTGTCAGGCACAAGGGGCAAATGGCTGCTGGAAAACATGCACTCCGGGAATGTGAAGGTCACTTATCTTATTACGACAGACAGGAGCCGGAAGATCCCGCGCTGGGTATCCGACCCGATCGTGCACAACAATCTCATCAAAACCATGTTGAAATTCAAAACCCTCGCCGAACAATGAAATACACGCTCATCACAGGCGCCAGCTCGGGGCTGGGCAGGGAGTTCGCCATACAATGCGCGCGCATGGGCATGCACATTATCCTCATTGCGCTGCCCGGCGGCAATACCGCTTCGCTGGCTGAACAGCTGATGCTGGAATATAAAGTCGATGTGCGGGTCTATGAATTCGACCTCACCGATACAGCAGTGCTGAAGATCCATCTCGACGACATCATCTCAAACCACCCCGTCAATTTCCTGATCAACAACGCAGGGATTGGCGGAACGGCAGCCATTACAGACACATCCCTCGAAAAAATAGACCGCATCATATTGCTGAACGTGCGCAGCACCGCGCTCATTACCCGGCTGCTGATACCGCATATGCTGCAGCACGAAAAAAGTCATATCATGAACATCTCCAGCATGGCGGCTTTCACGCCCATTGCGTATAAAACGGTGTACCCCGCTTCCAAGGCCTTTATTTCCGTATTTTCACTGGGGCTGAAAGAAGAGCTGGCCGGCACAAGCCTTTCCGTGAGCGTGGTGTATCCCGGCCCGATACTCACCAATTCAGGCACTTCGCGCAGGATCATCAGCCAGGGCCTGAAAGGCAAAATGGGCCTGCTGCCCACGCACGAGATAGCGCGGAAGGCCATCAGGATGACGCTGGCGGGTTACCCCGTGATCATTCCCGGCCTGATGAACCGGATCAGCCATTTCCTGATGCAGCTGCTGCCTGCCGGGCTGAAGCTGCGCATTGTGTCCAGGGAAGTGAAAAAAGAAATCAGTTATTCGATATGACCAAAGTGCTGATCACAGGGGCCAACGGTTTCCTCGGCTCCAACCTGACCCGGGAAATGTACCGGCTGGGCTATGAAGTAAAGATACTGGTACGGCCTACCGCCGACCTCAAAGCGATCGCGGATATTCCCTGCGAGATATTCTCCGGCCGGCTGGACGACGCGGAACAGATGATGCAGGCAGTGGAAGGCTGCGACATCGTGGTGCATGCCGCCTGCATTACAGACCAGTGGGGCGTTTCCTTTGAAGAATATGAAAAGGTCAATTTTACGGGCACCCGCCATATTGTACAGGCATGCCTGCATCACAACGTGAAAAAACTGGTATACGTCAGCACCGCCAACACCATCGGCCCGGGCAGCCGCGAAAACCCCGGGAACGAGCTGAACGGGTTCTCGCTTTTTAATGCCAATTCAGGTTACATCAACAGCAAATACCTCGCGCAGCAATATGTGCTGGAGCAGGTGGAGCACGCGGGGCTGCCCGCCGTGATCGTGAACCCCACTTTCATGATCGGGCCGAACGACGTGAAACCCAGCTCCGGCAAACTATTGCTATACGGCGTCGGCAAGAACATCCTGTTCTATCCGCCAGGGGGAAAGAATTTCGTGCATATCCAGGACGTGTGCCGCGGGATCATCAGCGCGATCGGGAAAGGTAAAACGGGGGACTGTTACCTGCTGGCCGGGCAGAACCTCAGCTACCGCGAGTTTTTCCGGCTGGTAGACCAGGCTCAGCACCGTAAAACAATATTGATCAGGATTCCTTCCTTTATGCTGAAAACAGCCGGGATGGCCGGTTCCGTACTTGCCCGGCTCACCGGCCGCTCTCCCCGGCTCAACTATACAGCCGCATATCTTTTATGCCTGCAGAACTATTATTCAGGCCGCAAATCAGAACGGGAGCTGCAGCTGCAATACACACCGGTGGAAACGGCGGTGAAGGACGCATTCTGCTGGTTTAGGGAAAATGCATACTTTTAATGAAGCGAACCAACGATATGGATTTCCAGAAGCACGACAGATTATTTACCAGCAGGCTTTTCCGTTATCTCACCAGGATACTGATCCTCTACATCCTCAGCACCATCTTCAAATCGTTCGACCACAGCTTTGTTGAAGATATGCATGTGTGGAGCGCGCGGGGCCACCTGTTCAGCCTGGTGTACGTCGTGTACGGGCTGATCGCCTGGGAAGGCGCCATCCGCCTTTCCGCCTGGGTGGAGCGGCATACCGGGCCTAAAAAGATACTCATCCTCGCGCTCAGCCTGCTGGCATACGGCATGTTCGTTTCCATCGGGTTCGGCTTCATCTATTCCGCGTTCGACGTGTTGTTATTTAAGCGTTACGAAGCCTGGGAAAGCGCCAGCAGCTTCAGCTACGACCTCAACTTCGGCACCTTCCTTTTTTACGTGCTCATCCTCACCTTCAACGGCATCATTTATTATTACAAAGGCTGGAAGGAATACCAGCTGCAAACGGAAAGGCTGATGCGGGAGAATATCCAGGCGAAATACGACGCGTTGCGCAACCAGATAGACCCGCATTTCTTTTTTAATTCCCTGAGCGTGCTCACCAACCTCGTATACAAAAGCCCGGATGTAGCCGCGGATTACATCACCCAGCTGGCCAAAACTTACCGGTATATCCTGGACAAAAAATTCGAGAACCTGGTGCCGGTGCAAACCGAGCTGGACTTCCTCGATTCCTATCTTTTCCTCATCCGCATCCGCCACCAGAACAGCATCCGCTTTTCCGTGGAAATAGACGAAAGGATCAGGACGAAAGGCCTGGTGCCGCCTGCCACCCTGCAGCTGCTCGTGGAAAACGCCATCAAACACAACCGTTTTTCCTCCAACGACCCGCTGCTGATCACGGTCAAAAGCGAAGGCGACGAGCTGGTGATCACCAATAAAGTGCGGGCCAGGAGCAATCCCGAAACGCCCTCCGGCATCGGGCTGGAGAATATCCATAAAAGATACGAACTGGCCATTGGCCGGGGAATACAAGTGTTCCCTTCCTACGATCTGTTCATTGTTAAAATACCGGTTATCCTGCAATCATGAAAGTAGTGATATTTGAAGATGAAGTGCATAACGCGGAACGGCTTATCCAGCTGATCCGGCAGTGCAACCCGGCCGTGGAAGTGCTGGCCATCATAGAATCCATCGCGCAGGGCGCGCAGTGGCTGGCGGAAGAACATCCAACCGACCTGATGTTCATGGACATCCAGCTGTCTGACGGTAATTGTTTTGAAATGTTCACCCATACCAAAGTGCATACGCCGGTGATCTTCACCACGGCATACGACGGCTTTGCATTACAGGCCTTCAAGCTCAACAGCATCGACTATCTCATGAAACCCATCGAGCAGAAAGAGCTTTGCAACGCCCTGCAAAAGTTCGAGCAGTTCAGGCCGGCGCCCAATTACCAGGTGGATATCACGCGCATCGCCGCGGAATTCCTCCGGCGCGACCATACCCGTTTCATCGGCAGGATCAACAACCAGCTGATCTATGTAAAAGCGAAAGATATCGCGTACCTGCACTTCTCCAAAGGCGTTACCTGGGCCACTACTTTCAGCCAGCAGCGCATGCCGCTGGATTATTCGCTGGACCAGATCGAGAAGCTGCTGGACAAACATGAATTTTTCCGCATCAACCGCCAGTTCATCATCCATATAGACGCCATTAAAAAGATCATGGCCTATTACAACAGCCGCCTCATCCTCCAGCTGGAACCCGCCGCAGGTGAGGATGTGATCATCAGCAGGGAAAGGGTGAACGATTTTAAGAGCTGGCTGGAAGGCGGCAGGGCCTGATATCTTACTCCTTTATGCCCAGCGCCCGCATCACGTCCGCCCGGTACTGCCGCCCGATAGGCAGCTCAAATTCCCCTACTTCGATCGTTGTGCTGTTGAACGAACGTATCTTGTCCACTGCAATGATGTAGGAACGGTGGATGCGCAGGAACCTGCCTTCAGGGAGCTTCTCATCCAGATAGGTGATACGCTGGTAAGTGATGATCTCTTTCTCCGTGGTCTTCACTTTTACATAATCCTTCAGGCTTTCGATATAAAGGATGTCCTTTTCAAACACCTTTACCATTTTTTTGCCGGCTTTCAGGTAAATGAAAGTATCCGCAGCCGCGCCTGCCGGGGAAAGGAGCAGCGGAGGCAAGGCGGGGGCGGTTTCCTGCACGGCATGATATTTATTGATGGCTACCAGGAAACGTTCGAAAGGAACCGGCTTCAGCAGGTAATCGAGCACATTCAGCTCGAATCCTTCGAGCGCATAATCCCGGAAGGCGGTGGTAAAGATCACTTTGGGGCGCTGCGGCAATGTTTTCAGGAATTCGATGCCGCTGAGCTTCGGCATTTGTATATCGAGGAACAAGAGGTCTACCCGGTTCTTTTGCAGGAACTTCAATGCCTCTATCGCGTTGTGGCAGGCGCCGGCAAGGCTGAGGGTATCCAGCTGGCTGATATAATTCACCAGTACATCCACCGCCAGGGGCTCATCGTCCACTACCAGGCATCTGATCTTGTTCATCCTTCCAGTTTTATTTTAAGATCCACGGTATAACGGCCCGGTTCTTTTTTCAGCTCCAGTGTATGCGTGCCCGGGTAGAGCAGGTCCAGGCGGCGAACAACGTTCTGCAGGCCGATACCGTTCCTTTCTGCTCCGGCGGCGGGCTGCAGTAGATTGTCCGTGTGGCTGTTCTCCACGATCACGCTCAGCACGCCGTCTTTCACCTTCACGTCTATCGTCACCCAAACGGCGTTGGTTTCATTGCTCACGCCATGCTTGAAAGCGTTCTCCACGAACGGGATCAGCAGCAGCGGTGCTATCCGCCGGCCGTTCACCCCGCCGGACACGTTGAACGAAACTTCCAGGGGCTGGCTGTACCGGAGCTTTTCCAGCTCAACGTAATTACGGATGTGCAGGATCTCCTTCTCCAGCAGAATACTGTCTGCCCGGGAATCGTAAAGCATGTAGCTCATCAGCTCCGACAGCTTCAGCACTACCCTTGATGCAGAGGGGGAAGATTGCAGCGTCAGCGCGTAAAGATTATTGAGCGTATTAAAAAGGAAATGCGGATGCACCTGCGCTTTCAGGAAATTCAGCTCCGCTTCCAGCTTTTCACGTACGATCTCCTGGTGCCGCTGCTCCTGCGTGAACCATTGGGAGAATATCTTCACTACCAGCGTAAAAAGCAGCACGGGGCTGAGGAACCAGAGCATGCCTTTGAAGATCATGTACCAGACGAATACCGGCTCCCGGTAAGTGCTGTCCGGGTAAAACACCGGCTCGAATACCATTTCCGTTACAAAGCGGTTGATCAGTGAACCCACGAAAAGCAGCAGGACAGCCAGCGCCACGTATGCCGGGTATTTTTTTCTCAGGAAAAAACGGGGGAACAGTACGTACATGTTCACATAAGCCACCAGTATAGCCGCAGGCAGGCCGCCCAGCTCTTCCAGGAAATAAAAAAGCGTGCCCCGCTCCGCGTCCGCGTGAACGCCTGTGTTCACAAACAAATAACAGATCCAGAAAAGGACATGCGTGAGCAGGCGGCTATTGGCGATATAGTAGTGTTTCATCATCCGGCAATGCCGAAATTAAGGATATTCTCCCATCCCCCGGCGCTATTCGACGAACGGCATATTTATACCCGTTTTCGGCTTAAAAGCGGCGCAAAACGGCGCCTTCCGGTCT
>CBFHAF010000283.1:0-6361 GCA_965653435.1 uncultured Chitinophaga sp. | reverse complement strand
GGAACTGATGGAACCGTTTACAGCGAGATAAGTGGCGTTTTCCGCCCGCAAGGAGTGCTATTTGGCCAGGTGTCAACCTATACCAGGACAGTAATGCTTTAGCAGGGCTTTAGTAGTGCTTTAGTAGGGATACCGTATAGTTAAAGCGTTGAAACAGTATTAGCGATCTAAAAAAAGGCCGGAAATGTTTCCGGCCTTTTATATTGGTTATCAGTGTGTTTTGAAAAATGAAGATTGTAAAGCTTTGCATTGATCACTTACATATTTGCGTACATCCTAATTCTCCAGCCCCCTGCTCTTCAGTAAAAACTTCACCTCCGGTGCGCGCCGGCGGAATGCCTTATACAGGTCCATCGGCTCCACGGTGCCTCCTTTTTCAAGCACATTGGTGCGGAAAGATCGCGCTGTTGCAGGATCGAAAATGTTCCCGGTTTCCTTGAACGCGGCAAAGGCATCATTGTCCAGCACTTCAGACCAGATGTAGCTGTAATAGCCGGCGGAATAACCGCCGGAGAAAATATGCTGGAAGTAAGTGCTCCTGTAACGCGGCGCAATCTGGGGAATGAGGCCCAGCTTGTCCATTTGCTGCTTTTCAAAAACGGGTGCGTCTACTTTCGTTCCGGCGGGGAGGGTGTGATAATTCATGTCCAGCAGGGAGGCGGCGAGGTATTCCACCGTAGCAAAGCCCTGGTTGAATTTGGATGCCTCTTTCATTTTGGCTACCAGCGCATCGGGCACCAGCTCGCCGGTTTCGTAGTGTTTGGCATACATCTTCAGCACTTCCGGCTCAAATGCCCAATGCTCCATGATCTGCGAAGGGAGCTCCACGAAGTCGCGGGGAACGGAGGTGCCGGAGAGCATTTCGTAGCGTACGTTAGACAGCAGGCCATGCAATGCGTGGCCGAATTCGTGGAAGAAAGTTTCCACCTCGTCCGGCGTGAGCAGCGCGGGCTGGTTGCCGTTGGGCCTGGTGAAGTTGCATACGATGGAAACAACGGGCGCGGTACGCACGCCGTTTTCAGCGGACTGCTTGCGGTAGGAAGTCATCCACGCACCGCCGCGTTTGGAACTGCGCGGGAAAAAGTCCATATAGATCACGCCGATGTGCTGGCCATTGGCTTCTTTTACTTCGTAAGCGGTCACGTCTTCCTGGTAAACGGGAATATCTTTCAGCGGGGTGAACGTGATGCCGTAGAGCTTCCCGGCGGTGGCGAAAATGCCTTCGCGCACGTTCTCCAGCCTGAAGTAGGGGCGCAGCTCTTCGGCGTCGTAGTTATATTTTTCTTTTCTCACTTTGTCTGCGTAATAGAACCAGTCCCATGCTTCGAGCTGTTCATTCTTTCCTTCACGGTCCATTACTTTCTGCATTTCCGCTGCTTCGTTCTTTGCAACGGGCAGGGCGGCGGCCCAGAGCTTGTTCAGCAGCTCGTTGGCCTGGGCGGGCGTTTTGGCCATATTTTCTTCCAGCACGAAATCAGCATGCGAAGCATACCCGAGCAGTGCGGCTTTTTCGGCGCGCAGGGCGGCCAGCCGGGCAACGATCGCTTTGTTGTCGCGCTCGTCGTCATTATTGCAGCGGTTGGTGTAGGCTTTATACATTTTTTCGCGGAGGGCGCGGTTTTGCGCGTATTGCAGGAAAGGCATCACGCTGGCGTTGTGCAGGGTAAAACGCCATTTGCCTTCTTTGCCGGCTTCTTTGGCAGAAGCTGCCGCGGCGGCTACCACGGAGGCGGGAAGGCCGGCCAGGTCTTCCTGTCTGTCCACGATCATTTCGAAGCCGTTCGTTTCCGCCAGCAGGTTCTGCCCGAATTTTACGGTGAGGAGCGACAGTTCCTTGTTGATCCCGCGCATCTCCGTCTGCTGCGCTTCATTCAGCCGGGCGCCGCTTCGCACGAAGGCTTTGTATGTCTTTTCCAGCAGGCGTTGCTGCTCGGTTGTAAGTTTGAGTGAAACGCGCTGATCGTATACGCTTTTCACGCGGCTGAACAGCTGCGGGTTCAGGTAAATATCATCGCTGTGCTGGGCCATGCGCGGCGCTATCTGGCGGCTGAGGGCTTCCAGCTCGGGATTGGTGTTGGCGGATGTGAGATTGAAGAACACAGTGCTCACCTGTTGCAGCTGTTTGCCGCTCTGCTCAAGCGCGGCAATAGTGTTTTCGAAAGTGGGCGCGCTTTTTACGCGGGTAAGCGCTTTTATTTTTTCCTGCTGCTGCTGCATGCCCGCCTCGAATGCGGGCAGGAAGTGCGCGGGCTTAATGTCCGCAAAGGGCGGCACTTTGAAAGCGGTGCTGTAAGGCTGCAATAACGGGTTGTTGTCTGCCGGCGTTTGCGCGGGCAGGGCACTGGCTGTAGTCATACTGATGGCAAATATCAGGTTCCGGGAAATATCTTTCACCCTCATCGGTTCAGATCTTGTTGGTAAAGTTGGGCAAAATCTAAAAATAGGAAAAATCAGGGAGGGCAAAAACTCCGGCTCAGCCACGCTTCAGCCTGATCACATGGAAACGGTCCGTCGGGATCGTTTTTTTCAGGACAAGCGAATCGCCGTCGGTTTTGTACCCGTAGGGAGTGGGGGACTGGGAGGAATAAGGCATGACGCCGCGGAGGATAACACTGTCTGCCCCGCGGATAATAAATTCCTGGTTATCAAACTTATCTTCATTATCCAGGCCTGCTTTTTTAAAAACGCCGTCGAACTTATTGCCGTGAAACCAGAAGGAAACCTCGTAGATATCTACCCGGATGCCGGATTGTTCCGTGTACAGCACGCCGCTGTAGTAGCCGTTGAAAACGGGGTGATCGCTTTCTTCTTTTTTACAGGCAGCCAATGTGAGTAGGAGGAAAAGGCAGACGTAGGAGCGCATTGGGGAGAGTTTTGTTTTTTATTAAACGGCGGACGGGCGGCGGATGTTACAACCTGAACCGGGTAACTGTCCTGAAAAAGGCGGCGATGGCCTGCTCATAAGCACATGCATGTCGTTTGTAAGCCCGGAAACATCCGGGAAAGACCGGAGGAGTTACCGGAAAAATACGCTCTCAGATCGGGTATTTCTACCTGATGCCCATCTTCAGGGAGACTGTAATTTGGCTTAACACCAATAACCTCAAAACAAATATCATGAAACAGTCTAAAATGCTTGTAGCAGTTATTGTATTAATCCTTGCCATCATCAGCTGCAAGAAAGGCGACACCGGCCCGGAAGGGCCACAGGGGCCGCAGGGGCAGCAGGGAGTACAGGGACCGCAGGGCATTGCCGGCAATGCCAATGTTACGCAGTATACATATGGGGCGCATAATTTTTCGACCACATCCATCGCTTCGCTGCTGGTCACTACGACGGCGGATACGATGAACCGCAGCTCCTGGCATGTATATCTTGTACGGGCTGGCGGCAACGTCTATCCTATTCCCGGTTTCGGCCTGAATGGAACCAGCGATTACCGGCTTTACTGGATGCATTCGGGAACAAAAGCCCAGTTTGTGATCACCAGGTTTTCCGGTACAGGGGAAGAATATGCCAGCATACGGATCATCCGCATCTATGCCACCCAGACGAGACCCGGCGGCAGGGCTGAAAACCCGTTACCCGATATAGATTTTAAAGATTATTATGCAGTTTGCAGGTACTACGGGCTGCCTTACTAAGATCTTCGTCAACATGGAAGGGGAGTGATCTATGATGACTCCCCTTCCTGTATATAAGCCCCGCCAGATCAGGACTGCAATAATCTCCTGTGATAGTTTATCTGGCCCAGGTGATAATTGATGTGCCCAACGAGATGGATCAGGAACAAATTAATGGAATATACATTCCCGCCTATCTTTTCAGGGAATTCCCGGAAGGTATCTTCGTCCTTTAAATGGCCCAGTACCTGGGGAACCACCTCCATTGCCCTCTTCAATTGGCTGATGATTTCTTCCACCGGCACTCCGTGCAGGCTGAATTCCTTTTCGCGGTCGCGCACAAAACCGTTTTTGCCCAAGGCGGCGCCAACAAAGTGGTTAACCGCCCCGGCGATGTGCAGCGCCAGGTTTCCTGCGGAGTTATTAATGTCTCCTTTTTTTATCCAGAGCGCCTCTTCATTTTCATACAGCGTCAATTCGTTGATGGTTTTTTTCAGCCCGCTTAAAAGTAATTCCGATATGGAAGATGTGGTTGATGCTGGTGTCATGTTTTAATTATTTTATTCTTCTTTCTTCTTCGTTAATGGGTACATCGTTAATGCTGGCGTATCTTTTCTGCATATAACCGTCGTCATTAAATTCCCACATTTCATTGCCGTATGAGCGGAACCATTGCCCTGACAGGTCGTGCCATTCATACTCGAAGCGCACCGCGATCTTATTATCGTTAAAAGCCCACAGCTCCTTTTTTAGTTTATATGCCAGTTCTTTTTCCCATTTACCTTCCAGGAACTGCCGCACCTGGTCGCGGCCCTTCAGGAATACGGAGCGGTTCCGCCATTCGGTGTCCGGGGTATAGGCAAGACTGACGGTTTCAGGATTGCGGGTGTTCCAGGCATCTTCTGCCGCCTGCACTTTTTGCTGCGCTGTTTGCGCGGTAAACGGGGGAACCGGGAATTTTTTTTCCATGATAAAAAGTTTAATGGTTAAATGATTTCTTCGAATATTCTTTTTGCCTGTGCTTCCAGCGAAAATGCAGGCAGTACCGCGGGCTCCGGGATGAGATAGGTCTTTATTTTTTCATCTTTCCCGATGAGGGCCCTTAACGCCGGGAGCTTGTCTTTAACCATGCCGAAGCTTAACCCTGCGCGTTTTTCAGCCGCCACCCAATCGTACAGCACCTGGAAATACCGTTGCTGGTTTTTGACGGTGTTTTGGTCGCCCAGTTCACCGTGGCCGGTTACTATGATATCCGCTCCCAGCGCCTGCATTTTATCCAGTGTCCTGATCCAGGAGCCGGCTTCCGCATCGAGGAAGAGATTGTAAGGGCCGTTGAGGCAGGCATCTCCCGCAAAGAGTATTTTTTGCCCCGGCAACCAGGCAACGGCGTCGCCTTTCGTATGCCCGGCGCCGAGGTGGATCAGTTCAAGGCGTTTGTGCCTGTCTTCGATCACCAGCTTTTCTTCAAAGGTCACAGAAGGGGGCATGAGAGGATAAACCGCCAGATCGTTTCTCCTGCCGGCGGAATTTTCCCAGCGGCCCGGCTTGCTGCCGTAATAGCCTGTTTCGTATTTCCGCAACTCCCCCACAACGCCGCTGTGGGCAATGGTTACAGCTCCCTGGTTGAACCAGAACCTGTTCCCGTAAAGGTGATCGCCATGGTGGTGGGTGTTAAAGACATACCGTATGGGTTTCGGTGTGGTTTTGGCGATCTCTTTCAGCAATACTTCCGCTTTGGCAGGGAAGTTCGTGTCTATCAGCACCACGAAGTCTTCAAATACGATCCAACCGTTGTTGCATTCCACTTCCTGGTAATGACCATTTTTGAAATATTCAACCTTGCCTTTGCTAAAAAATACATCCGGCGCAAGCTCTTTTATTGCTTCGAAATGAACCGGCCCTTGCGGCGCATTTACGGCTGAGGTTTTTGCCCCGCCTGCGTTCACAATCGAACCGAACGTTAAGAGCGACAGGTTCTTTAAAACAGTTCTTCTATTCATATTACATACAGATCAGTCTGTCTATTTTTGATCAAAAAAATATTTATTTCCTTTCTTCAAGGATCAGCTTGGTCATCGTTCTGGCCCTTTTTATGGGCCAGGCGTCCTTGTAAATTTTGGATTCAACGATGGCTCCTTCAAAAAGCAGGTAAATGGAATCGCCGAGGAGGTCCTTATCATTTTCGGGAATGTTTTCTAGGGCGCCAGCGGCGAGGTGTTTGAAGAAGCTTCTCAGTTTTGCTTTATGTTCCAGGATTTCGGTAAACATCAGGGGGCTGGAGCTTCCGATCTCCGTAAGCATGTTGATGAACCGGCATCCGATGAAATCGTTCTTCTGCAGGGCATATTCCAGGTAGTCGAAGCAGGCGGTGAGTTTTTGTGCGGGTGTTTTTTTAGCGTCCGTCCATTTTTCGATGCCGGCAAACCATTCTTCCCGGCCGGCCTTTAAATAGTGAACGCCCAGTTCGTCCTTGGAGCCGAAATGCTGGTATAAACTGGCCCTTGCGACATTCGCTTCTTCAAGAATCTGGTTTATCCCGGTGTTGTTGTACCCCTGGGTATAAAAGAGCCGGGAGGCCGTTTCGAGGATGCGTTCTTTTGGACTGGGTTTATTCATACCGGTGTAAAGGTAGGGAATATTTTTATAGATAGAACAGTCAGTCTATATTTTTTTGATGTGAGGCCGGAGAAGCTAATGGCAGTTGCCTGAATTGTGGATGAATAACCGTTTTTCCAGG
>CBFHAF010000282.1:0-6379 GCA_965653435.1 uncultured Chitinophaga sp. | reverse complement strand
TGTACCTGGTTGGCCCGGAACAGTGAGATGCCGCTTTGCCCCGGATAATAGATCCCGCAATTCTTAAACTGGATGTTCCTCATGAAAACGAATGTGTTTCCGTTCCCTTCGATCGTATTGGCGGCCGACCCATTGCAGTCGATATCGTCGATGATGATGTGGGACACGCTCATCCCGAAACTGATGAGGTTTTGCCTGGCTGCTATTTCGAGGAGGGAGCTTGCGGGGTTTTCAGTGGTATAGAGGTATACATAATTGTTCAGGGTATCGCAATACCATTCGCCATCTGCATCCAGCGTGCTTAAATGATCCTGTATGTAATACCCCCAGCCGGCCATCGGCGTGTAGGCGGACGAGTTCTGATAAGTAATGGTGCTGCCGGTGTGGCTGGTGATAGTAGAGCTGACGAGGCTCCAATGATTGAAACGGATCACGACTTTGGCGTTCGTCCAGTCGGGAGCGCCGGAAAGCGTATTGTCGGTAATAGATGTGCTGCCTGAAACGCCGGTGATGCTTTTGAAGCCATTGTTGGGCGCTGTAGGGTTCGGCCATCTTCCGATTCGAAGCGGCTTGCCGTTTTTAAAAACATTGTTGCATATAAAACCGACGGGAGCATTAAAGTATGCCCGCCAGATATTGCCTCCGTAGAGCGTCCAGCCGGAGAGGGTATCCTTGCCATCCAGCAGCGCCCTCGGTCCCGCGCCGTAGCTGGAAAATACAATGGGCAATACTGCGGTGCCGGATCTTGTGATTGCCAGCCTTTCTTTAAAAACATCCCCTCTTTTAAACAGTATCGAATCTCCCGGTGCAAAGCCGGCCATCATGCTGTTGACCTTGGCTATTGTTTTCCAGGGCGACGATGGGCTGGTGCCCGTGTTGGCGTCGCTGCCGGTATTGCTGACGTAGTAGGTGGCGGCTGGTGCCAGTTGACTGAATAGCAGCAGCATGACCAGTGGAAAGATGATCTTTTTCATAAAACGTGGAGCGGCTTAGGGTTATTAATATGGCTTTATATTGTTGAGTATCTGTAATGTCAGGGCCGGCGTTTGGCCTGCCAGGCCCCTGGCAATGAAGGTATAGTTCCGGGTGGATGCCAGCCTGATGCTTGCGGAGGACCCTTTGACCGAGAGGGTGGCAGCGTCTCTCACCTGGAAAACATACGACCCGGTATCCACCTCCATATATTCGGTGAAAGACTTGTAGGTAAGCGCCTTGGCCACTTCAGGGCCGCCTGTCATGTAGAAGTCCGCCGCAGGCAGGTTGGGGCTTAGATGGATGGCCCTTATCCGGGCTTTGCCTGGCGGGGCGGGAGTAAGATCATCAACGGTAGTAACGATCGCGCCATTATCAGGCGTACCGGTAAGATACAGGGTATTGACGGTCCCTTCGTCCAGGCTGAAATCGCCCTGGGCCAGCAGGCTGGAGTCGCTGCTCTTTTTAAATGCGACGTTTTTGCTGCCGGCGTTTACCACCAGGTTGGAAACAAGCGCGTTGTAACCGAATGCGCTCATGTTTATTTTCTGCCCGTTGAAATAGGCATCCGCTGTAACAGCGGGTGTGGAAGAAACGGCGTAGGCGTTGAACAGCATGACCGTAGCGGTTTTTATGTTCTCGTGCGTTACGCCTTCTTTTTTGCAGGACCAAAACATGAAGGGCAGTATAAAGGCCAGCAGCCCGTAAATATTTTTTGCTTTCATTGGTTGAAATTTTTAATAACCATTATTCTGGTTCCATCCATTGATATTAAGATCCTGCGGAGGCACCGGCAAAAGATAATGCCGCTCATGCACATTGCCGGCCGCCGGTTGTGAGCTGGCAGTCCTTACTTTTTCTACCAGGATTCCCCACCTGATCAGGTCCAGCCGCCTGCTGCCTTCTAAAATCAGCTCAATAGCGCGCTCTGCCATGAGGGCTTCGTGAAATGTTCCTTTGTCAAGACCGGCCAGGTCGGGCAGCACGGTGCCGTCCGTTTTATGGTCTGCCGGCCTGGCCCTGTACCGGATGGCATTGATCTGTTCATACGCTTCAGGCGTGGGCCCGTTGTTGATCTCGTTCAGCGCTTCGGCATAGATCAGCTTGATATCATCCAGCCTGAGAAGGGGCCAGTTGGCGGAGTGGTTGAAAAAATAACTGGAGCCGGGGAGCTTCTGGTATTTGGCAATGCCAAAGCTGTTCTGATCATTGGAAGGCGTTCGCGTCCAGCCACTGAGATAAGCGTAGTTGGCAATGTTCCATTCTACCCGGGTATCTTTGAAATCGAGTGTGGCTACAAATTCCCGGTTGGCCCTTGCATAAGCTTCGCCGCTTCCCTTGGTGGCGTTGGCTCCTCCCGATGCGCCAAAGAAGTAGGGGAAGTTGGAGCCTCTTTCCGGCATTTTAAACTCTACCGAAAGGATCACTTCTTTATCGTAAACATCGGCAGACAGGTTTTTGAATACGGCAGTATAATCAGGATTGAGCGCATAGATGCCCTGGCTCTCCAGGTCGAGCACTTCTTTGGCCCTGTCCCGCGCCATCGCGTAATACTTGCCGTCTCCTTTTACCATCTGCCCGCCGGAGGATCTTCTCCAACCTGCTTTGGTGATGTAAACCTGGGCCAGTAAAGCCTTTACGGCGCCGTTGGTAAAGCGGCCCCCATTGTTGGCTGCATTGGATAATTTATTGTCGGCGGCCAGCAGGTCGTCTTCAATCACCTGGTAGATCTCCTCCGCAGATACCCGCGGTTGTATCACGACAGGCTCGGTGGTGAGTTTGAGCTTCAGGGGCAGGTCGCCATAAAGCCTTACAAGGTAGAAATAATACAAAGCCCGTAGCGCTCTTGCTTCCGCCAGCTTCGGCGCTACCCAGTCATGGCTGTTCCCGAGGTTGTTCAATGTGCCGATCAGGCCATTGCAGGCATTTACGCCTTTCCAGAGATCGATCCACACATTCTGTGGGGCGAGGTCGCTGCCGGACACCTGGAAGCTTTGAAACATGCCGAGCGCGGCTCCTGCAATATTTGCAGAGGGATGCACCAGGTCGTTCTGCACGCATAATAAATAGGAGAGTGTGTTCCTGAAAGTATTGCTGGTCTGCAGATAGCTGTAAGCGCCCAGCAATGCGGCGTCCGCGTCGGTGCTGGTCCGGAGGAAATTATCCGGCGTAAGGAATGAATACGGTGTTTCCGTGAGTATTTTCCTGCAGCCCATGGTGGTGAACAGGCAGGTGATGATGAGCGTATATTTAATCAGGCGATCCATACTTGTCATGCTTTTAAAAGGTTGATTTAATACCTACCGTGTAGGTCCTTGCCCGCGGATAATTATACAGGTCGGCGCCCGGCGTGATAATGGAATTGAAATAATTCACTTCCGGATCGTAGCCGCTGTACCTGGTGAAGGTGAACAGGTTTTCCGCGCTGATAAAGGCCTTCAGCTCCTTGAAGACCGTTCTTTTCAGGAAATTTCCGGGGAAGGTATAGTTGAGCATCAGGGTTTTCAGCCGGAAATAGGAGCCGTCTTCCACCAGGTAGGATGTGTTCACATCTATCTCGGTAACCTGGGCTCCCCATTTTGGCATATTTACCCCGGGAGTTTCAGGCGTCCAGCGGTTCATCATCACGGCAAGCCCGCCCTGAAGGATTCCCGGCCTTTCCATTTCCGCTTTTCCGGAATTAAGGAGCTCATTGCCGCAGGAATAAGTGAAGAGGATATCCAGGTCGAATCCTTTGTAGCTAAGCGTGTTGCTGATGCCGCCGAAAAAATCAGGGTTGCCGTTCCCGATGATCGTTCTGTCGTAGTTGTCGATCTTCCCGTCGGGCACGCCTTTCGGGCCATCAACATCCTTGTATTTTTTCCCACCCAATATGGATACGCCCGGTTGCAGGGGCCCTGCGGCGAGTTCTTCCTGGGTATTGAATATGCCGTCATATATCAACCCGTAAATAGCGCCAAGCGATTCTCCTTTTTTCACGATATACTGCTCAGCACGCCTGCCGAGTGTGCCAAGCGTGATAAAATCCTGGCCTTCCGTCAGCGACAGTACTTTGCTGCGGGTAAGCGAAATGTTGAAGTTGGATACCCATTTGAACTTTCCGTCCAGGTTGACCGTATTCAGGTTTGCTTCGAGGCCCTGCACGCGTGCATTGCCGACATTGCGGTAAACCGATGTATAGCCTGAATAGAGCGATATCGGGGCATTGAGCAAAAGGTCTTTAGACAGCTTCCGGTAGGCGTCCGCGGTGATAGTGACCCTGTTCCTGAATAAACCGATATCTATGCCCAGGTTGGTCTGTGTGTTGGTTTCCCAGCGCAGGTCTTCGTTTCCTATCTGCAAGGGAGCCATCCCGACACCCCAGCCTTCGTTCACCACCACGTTGGAAGAGCCGTAGGTTGTAAATGAGCTGTACGGGGCTACCGACTGGTTGCCCGTAATACCCCAGCTGGCGCGTAATTTCAGGTTGATGATGTCGCTGGCCCGCTTCATGAACGGCTCTTCCGAAAGTTTCCATGAGCCCCCGGCAGAGGGGAAAAAGCCCCATTTATTCCGCTTGAATTTAGAGCTGCCATCTGCCCTGTAGCTGACCGTCAGGTAATATTTGCCTGCATAGTCATAATTTATCCTGCCCAGGAAACTTTGCAGCCCGGCGTTCTGCTTAAAGGAAGTGGGCGTGTGTATGGTGCGGCCCAATGACAGGTTATCCGCTCCCATGGACTGTATCGGGAAGTCCTGCGCGCCTGAGGTATTGCGGTTGAGGATGTTGTTCTGCGTGGTGAACCCTATAACGGAGGAAGTATTATGCCTGCCTGCAAAACGTTTGTTGTAGGTAAGGGTATTCTCGTTGATCCAGTCTATTGTATTAATGGAAGTATGTTGTGCATAGCCGTTGTAAAGCCGCCCGATATTCGTAGTGGTGGGATAAAAGGAATTGCTCACCTGCTGGTTGTAGTTGAGCCCGCCGCTTACTTTCAGCGTCAGGTCTTTGGAAAGCTCGAAGGAAAGGAAGGAGTTGATCAATCCTGTGAACATTCGCCGCTCGATCTCTACTGTCGTAAGCTCAAGCAGGGGATTGCTGATAGAATTGGAAGTGCCTGCCTGCCCGATCAGCTCCTGGTTTAGAAATGCGTCGAGGTTGTCGTTGGTCACAAAAGGGCTGGCCCTCAGGATACCTTGCCCGATGCCCGTTTCGCCTGTAACACTTGGGCCTGTATGCTCGGTATTGGCAAGATAGATGCTGGTGCTGCTTGTTATTTTTCTGGTAACGTTCACGATGGTGTTCAGCCTCCCGGTGTAGCGGGTAAAGTTGGTGCCTACTGCGATCCCGTCCTGGTCAAGGAAACTGAAAGAGCCGGAGACTTTTACATCATTGGTGCCGCCGGTGAACGACAGGTTGTGGGTTTGTTGCCAGCCGGTCCGGTACACGACGTCCTGCCAGTTAACACTGGTAGAATCTTTGTAGGTAGCCCAGTTGGCAAAAGAAACATCGCTGCCGGAGCCTTCGGGCGTGGAAAGCCTGAAATGCTGCGCTTCTGCAAATTGCAGGGCATTGATGACCGGCAATTTTTTAACGATGCGCTGAAAGCTGAATACCGGGTTGTAGCTGATGGTGAACCTGCCTGATTTTCCTGACTTTGTGGTAATGATCACCACGCCGTTTGCCCCTCTTGAGCCGTAGATAGCGGTGGCGGATGCATCTTTCAGTATTTCGACCGAAGCGATATCGTTCGAGCTCAGATTGAGGTTGGAGCCGCCAAACTGCGGAAACCCGTCGATCACATACAACGGCTCGTTGCTGGCAGATATGGAAGAGCCGCCGCGGATGCTGATATTGACCTCCGCGCCGGGAGATCCGTCGTTCGATACAACCTGTACACCGGCCGCACGGCCCTGGAGCGCCTGGTTTAACGATGTGGTAGTGTTATTTTCGAGCAGCACGCCGCTGACGGATGCCACGGACCCGGTGAGGTCTTCTCTTTTCCGCGTGCCATAGCCGATCACTACAATATCATCCAGCCTGGAAATATTGGGTGCCAGCGTAACGTCCAGTTGGCTATTGCCGGCCACCGGCCTTTCCTGTGGCATAAAGCCGATGTACGAGAACTGAAGGGTGGCCGCCTTGTTGTTTACTGTAATACGGTAACGGCCGTCTGCATCTGTAATTGTATGATGGCCGGAGCCTTTTACGGACACTGTTGCGCCCGCCATCGGTTTTCCTTCGTCGTCCCTAACGGTACCGCGAACAGTATCCGTTGCAGGGGCGGGAGGGGGGAATGCATTTTCTGTTTTTTCTTTTCGTTTGATGCTGATCACTTTGCTGCCAACGATCTCATACACCAAGGGCTGGTTGGCAAAAATGAGGTCCAGCGTTGGCCGGAGAGCGGCATTTTTAACCTCGATGCTC
>CBFHAF010000281.1:0-6406 GCA_965653435.1 uncultured Chitinophaga sp. | reverse complement strand
GCCCGCCGATTCGGGTATATATTTTTTCTGCGCCAGCAGGCCGGCAATCGCCACCGGGCCAATGATGGGAAGGTAGCGCGACAGGATCAGCACGAAACCGGTGCTCACATTCCAGAAGATATTGTTATCCGCCAGCCCTTCAAAGCCGGAGCCGTTGTTGGCCGCGGAGGAAGTGTATTCGTACAGCATCTCGGAGAAACCGTGATACCCGGGATTGTTCAGCCAGCTGCCCGGCTGCGTGGCCCAACCGGCGCCCCATCCATGCGCGAGGGCGAAAGAGGATAATGCTGTGCCCGCCAGTATCAGGAAGGGATGCAGCAGTGCCACCAGTGCGGCGATCTTGATCTCCCTGGCTTCCACTTTATGGCCCATGAACTCCGGCGTACGGCCAACCATCAGCCCGGAAATGAACACGGCAATGATGATAAAGATGAAGTAGTTGAGTATCCCCACCCCGCAGCCGCCATAGAAGCAGTTGGTCATCATGGCCACCAGCTGCATCATACCGGTGAGCGGCATGGTGCTGTCGTGGAAACCATTTACAGAACCGGTGGAAATGATCGTGGTAATGGTGCTCCAGTAAGCCGTGGCCGCAGGCCCGAAACGCACTTCCTTGCCTTCCATGGCGCCCGTGAGCTGCGCCACGCCCATCTTCGCAATAGCCGGGTTGCCGCCGGTTTCATAAATGATGGAAGGGATCATGAGGCAGAGCATTCCCACGGTCATGACGCCGAAGATCACGTAAGAGAATTTGCGTCTGTTGATGAAGTAACCCAGCGCAAAGATCATCGCGATGGGAATGATCATCTGCGCGATGGCCTCTGTCATATTGGTGAGGTAGTTAGGGTTTTCCAGCGGGTGGATGGAGTTGGCGCCAAACCAGCCGCCGCCATTGGTGCCGAGATGTTTGATGGCGATCATGCCGGCGGCCGGGCCGCGGGATACGCCTACGGTGTCTCCCTGCATGGTTACGACGGTGTCTTTCCCTTCGTAGCTGGCGGGCGTACCGTTGAAAGCGAGTACCAGCGCGATCACGATGCATACCGGCAGCAGCAGGCGGGTAATGGTTTTCACGAGAAACACCCAGAAGTTCCCGAGCCTGGTGGCCGTTCTCTCCTTCAACGCCCTGAACACCACGATCAGCGCCGCGATGCCTGTCGCCGCACTTACGAATTGCAGGAAGGTGATCACGAACAGCTGCGTGAAATGCGTAAGCCCCGTTTCACCTGAATAATGCTGCAGGTTGCAGTTAATGAGGAAACTGATGGCGGTATTGAACGCCAGGTCCGGCGTTTGGCCGGGGTTGCCGTCGGGATTGAGCGGTAGCTTATCCTGGAAGATCAGCAGGAAAAAGGCATATACGAACCATAGCATATTGATGGTTAGCAATGCTTTCAGGTGCTGCTTCCAGTTCATTTCCTCTTTGGGATTGATGCCGCATATCTTGTAAATAAATCTTTCCAGCGGCGCGAGAAAGTCCATCCAGGTCCTTTCGCCTTTGAACATCTTTGCGATGTAGCGCCCGAGCGGGATGGCTATGATCAATGTAAGCGCATAGGTGGCTATGACGCCCAGCAGTTCTGTATTCATTTTTTTTAAGATCAGTTCAGGATTCAGAATTTTTCCGGCTTCAGCAATACATAGATCATGTATACGAAAACCAGGATTGATAACACGAATAATGCGTTCATCATAGAGCGGCCGGTTTTAAATGTTTTCGAAATAGTCCACGGCTTTAAAGAACAGCCAGAAACAAACGAGGCCCGCGAGGAGCAGCAGTGCGATTAACATAGTGCGTTATTTAAGATGATCTGATGGCGGACCTGTTTCAGGGAAACCGGCAGGTAAACTTTCAGCGGTGAGTCCAGGAAGGGGGAAATGCTGTACAGGAAAACGGATTCAATGGCGTTCCTGAGGCCGTTGCTGCCGTTTTTATACAATACCCCGGCCATAGACAGGCATTTCCTGATCTCGGAAGTGCGGCCTTCCCTGATGGCTTTACGTGTATAGGCTGAAAAAACGCCGATGGATTTGGTGAGCACATTGGCCCGCAGCATACCCGCGAGGGCGGGTATCTGGTAAGCGATCAATAACGGTACTTTAGCGTCCGGTAACATGATAATGAATTTGCACCGGTACCAGCCATCGGAATGCCAGAGGGGAGAATAGTGAGTTAACTTACTGAAGTACAATTACTTATTCCAACATGCCATGCAGGGCCAAAGCCCGGAACCATGCAGAATCTGAAGGGTGTTTGCGAAAACGGGTTACTGGATATTGTATTCCCTGATCTTGTTGTAGAGGGTGGTAAGGCCAATCTGCATCACTTCGGCGGCTTTGGTCTTATTGCCTTTTACAAGCTGAAGGATGCGGATAATGTGGCGCCGCTCGGCATCGGCAAGCGTGAGCGCATCGTCTGCCGGGCCGTTCATCCTGAAGTCCAGCGGGAGGGCCGAAACATCCAGCTCAGTTGTATCAGAAAGGATAACCGCCCTTTCTATCACGTTCCGCAGCTCGCGGATATTGCCTTTCCAGCTGTGCTCGCGCAGCGCTTTGCTGAACGCCTCCGTCATCCCTGAGATCTTCCGGCCGTTCTTCGGCGCCAGCTGCTGTATAAAATACCGGGCAAGCAGGGGGATGTCTTTCCTGCGCTCGTTCAATGAAGGCAGCTTTATCTGGAAAGCGGAGAGGCGGTAATAAAGGTCGGCCCGGAAACGCCCTTCGGCGATCTCTTTTTCCAGCTCGCGGTTGGTGGCGGCAATAATGCGGATATTCACCTTAACGGGTTTGGAATCGCCCACTTTGTAGAATTCGCGGGTCTCGAGCACGCGCAGCAGCTTGGCTTGCAGCTCTACTGCCATCTCGCCGATCTCGTCGAGGAAGATGGTGCCGTTGTGGGCTTCTTCGAGGAAACCTTTTTTATCTTTTATGGCGCTGGTAAAAGCGCCGGCTTTGTGCCCGAACAGCTCGCTTTCGAGTATTTCTTTCCCGAAGGCGCTGCAATTCACTGCTACAAAGGGTTGTGAGCCGCGCTCGCTGGCGCGGTGAATGGCTTGCGCGAATACTTCCTTGCCTGAACCGGTTTCGCCCAGCAGCAGCACGGTTACGTCCGTGCCCGCCACTTTGCGCGCAAGGGCGATGGCATCTTTTATTTCGGCGGATTCGCCGATGATATTCTCAAAGTCGTGTTTGCCGCCGATCCTGTCTTCCAGCGAACGCACGCGGAACTGCAGCCGCGCTTTGTCCATGGCTTTACTCACCAGCGGCAGGATGCGGTGGTTATCGTCGCCCTTGGTTATGTAATCAAAAGCCCCGTTCTTGATGGCCTGCACGCCGTCTTCGATATTCCCGAAAGCCGTGAGCACGATCACTTCCACATCCGGGTACTTTTGTTTGAGGGATTGGGTCAGCTCCACGCCGTTGCCGTCCGGCAGCTTCACGTCAGACAGCACCACGTGCACTTCTTCCCGCTCCAGCAGCCGCAGCGCGGCTTTTACGGTACCCGCTTCCAGGATGGTGTATCCTTCCAGCGCCAGCAGCCTTCCCAGCAGCTTGCGGAGCTGTTCTTCATCGTCTATGATCAGTATCGCGCCTTTTGACATGAAAGCAAAAGTAATCAGTAATCGACATTAAACGAAAAACCGGGGCAGCCATTTGGCAAAACCCCGGTTCGTTCTATATTGATCCGTTTATCCTTTTGCGTCGGTGGTTTTCTGGTTACGCTTCACCGTTACCGCGCCGAGCAATGCGCCCAGCCCGCCCAGCACGGCGTTGGTCACAAATACGTTGGTAAGCGTAAATATCCAATAACCCTGCCGCTTATAATCACTGTATTCGCTCATACGGTTGCCTTCTGAAGGTATGTCCCCAACTGAGGAGCCGGCAGGCTCCGTGGCCAGCTGGAATAATATATTGGCGGTAGACACCATCACAACGGCCACAAAAGCCGCCAGCAAACCGGAAAGAAAAAGCCGCCCGAGCGAAACCTTGCCGCCGTAGGCCTTATTGGCATGCATTACAGCAACCATAACCCCGATAAAGATCAGCGTGTTCACGAAATAACCGGTCCACAGGTCAGACATCCAATGGGTGATGTAGAAGAACACGGTGAATAAAATGCTGATCAGTCCTATCAGTATACCATATATCCACGGCAGTTTTCGCGGCGATTGCATTGCTTGTTGCATAATTCTTTGGATTTAGTTAGTAACAGTCTTTTTCACACCCCTTATCCAATGTTATAACCAAGCCAAGAAACGTGCCTATTGTTCTACCGTTTTCAGAATTGTTTTGATGTCGTTTTTTTCTTTCAGGATGTTTTCCCACAGGTCGCCGCGCTTTTCCAGGCGTTTGAGCGTGTTGCCAATGTGGTAATCCTTTACATTAAGCTTTGCGTTCACTTCCTTCCAGTCCAACGGCGTAGCAACGGGCGCTCCTGGCTGCGGCCTTGCGGAATAAGGAGAAGCGATCGTTTGCCCACGGCTGTTCTGCAGGAAATCGATATAAACCTTATTCTTCCTTTTTGCTTTCGCGCGGATGATGCTCGTTATTTCCGGCAATCGTGCATGCGTTTCCTGCGCAATGTACTCGGCAAACAGGCGGCAGGTTTCATAAGGATATTTCGCGCCGGTGGGAATATAGATGTGCAGGCCGGTAGCGCCGGAAGTTTTGCAGTAGGAAACGATGTCGTGCGACTCGAGTATTTTCCGGATGGCCTGCGCCGTTTCCACCACGTGCGTAAAAGCAATGCCTTCCGGGTCCAGGTCCAGTATCACGTAATCCGGATGCTCCGGCTTTTTGATGCGCGACAACCAGGGATTGATCTCGATGCAGCCCAGGTTTACCATGTAAGCAAGGGTTGCTTCGTTGTTGCATACCAGGTAGTCGATCATTTTGTCGGTGGACTCTGAATGTACCTGCGTGGTCTGTATCCAGTCCGGCGACTGCTCCAGGTCCAGGTCTTTCTGGTAGAAGCTCTGGCCGGTAATGCCGTTGGGGAAGCGGTGAAGCGACAGCGCGCGGTCTTTCAGGTGCGGCAGGATGTAACCCGCAACGGAAAGATAATAATCGATCAGCTGGCCTTTGGTGATCTTTTCCTTGGGCCAGTAGAATTTTTGCTGGTTGGTGAGCTGCACCTCGTGTTTGTTCAGCTTCAACACGCGATCTTTCGCCACTTCGGCAGGGTTCTGCGTGTTGGATGTGGATTTTTCCATGGCGGTTGTTTTAGCGGGGGCAGACCGTACGCCGGCCCCGGTGATATGTTTCGGCACTTCGCGTTTCACGGAAGCGGCCGGTTTGTCTTCTCTCAGCGCAACAAAAACAGGTTGCCGCAAATGCCCTCCCTGCGTCCATTCGGAGAACTTCACCTCGCATACCAGCACAGGGTCCATCCAGGTGACGGGCATATTCGTTTTTATCTTTTCATCGAACGGCGAATCTTTACGGCGGTATTCCTGGAACTTGCCGAACAGCTCTTTCAGATTTGCGTCGTTGAAGCCGCCGCCGCAAAGGCCGATGTACCGGAGTTTTTTTCCTTCATACAGACCCAGCAGCAATGCCCCCATGTTCTTGCGGCTTCCGCGGGGAGCGGTATACCCGCATATCACGGCTTCCTGCCGGTTCAGCACTTTTATCTTCAGCCAGTTGAGCGTCCGTATGCCGCCGGTATAATTGCTTTCGCCGTTCTTGGCAATGATGCCTTCCCAGCCGGTCTTCGCCGCTTTTTGGAACAATTGCATGCCTTTGCCTTCCACGTGGCCGGAATACTGCACCCTCGGGTCGTCCAGCTGTTTCACGATCTGTTCCAGCAATATTTTGCGTTCCATCAGCGGCAGGTCTTCCAGCTCGTGCCCATCCAGGTGCAGGAGGTCGAAAACCTGGTAAACCAGCTTGCCTTTGCCTGTAGAACGGTAGTTCTGCAATGCCTGGAAATCCGATCTTTTATTAGTGCCGAGGACTACGATCTCTCCGTCCAGCACTACATTATGCGGAATATTCTCCACAGCTTCAACAATGGGAGCGTATGACTGATTGAACGAGAGCTTGTTACGGGAATAAATCTCCGCTTTCCCGTTCTTCACGGCAGCAATGGCGCGGTAGCCGTCCCATTTCGTTTCAAAGATCCAGCCTTCACGGTCGAAAGGCGCATCTACCAGGGTAGTGAGCATTGGGCTGTAAAAGGCTTTCATGGCCGATTTACGCTCGGCCTTCTTTTTTTCCGCCGGTTTTGTTTTCGCTGCTGAAGCGCTTTTTTTCGCCCCTGGAGCAGCTTTTTTAGCGGTAGCCGCTTTTTTGACGGTTGTTTTCTTCGTTGCTGCAGCCTTTGCCGGGGCCTTTTTCGTTTTGGTTTCGGAAGTTTTGTTATTGGAAGGGCCTTTCAGCTTCTCAATGATCCGCTTCGGCGTAT
>CBFHAF010000280.1:0-6429 GCA_965653435.1 uncultured Chitinophaga sp. | reverse complement strand
TGCTATCATTTTGTTTACAATAGCCGGGATGATATCGAGGTTTATTTTTCCATTTTCATGGTAGGCTGCAAATGTTGCTGCAACCAGTCCGGTAATTTTATTCATTTCTATTGAGTTGTTGATGGATGTTTATTATTTCGTACTGCCTGCATTTCCCTTGCCGGGGCGGGGCAGTGGAGGTGTTTTCACGGTGATGATTTCCGGTTTGCGGACTGCCGGCGGTACAGGAAGCTCTTTCCCGGATAGCAGAAAGAGCTTGCCCCTCGGTACGGCAGATTTGCCGAGGTGGCCGCCGTCGCCACCGGTGAATATATCCGTGTATCCGTCGCCATCCCAGTCGGACAGGGCAATGCCGCCATTATGGAAAGAAAGCAGGTTGGATAATTTCACGGGCTTTTCAAACTGCATCGGTTTGCCTGAGGCCCTGTAATAGAAAATACCGCCGCGTTTCCGGTCGAAAGCATAATAAACAAGGAGATCGGGCTTCCCGTCCAGGTCCCAGTCGGTCATTGTAAATGAACAGCGGCCATGACCGATATCGAGGATGCGGGTCTTGATCTGAAGGGGTTTACCGTCATATCCCAGGAATGCCTGCGGCTGCGCGAGTTCATCTGTTCCTTTGCCCGGCCAGCATTTAAGTATGTTTTGGTCATCCAGTGCGACGAGGTCAGGGTGCCCGTCTGTATCGAGATCCAGAATGGCCGGTTGCACCCGCTGGCCGGCAGCCAGCGGCTTTCCTTCTACTTTGAACGTTACCGGTTTGTCGAAACGGAGCTCTCCTTTGATCACCCGTCCTTTCAGGAAGAGTTGCCTCAACCCCATAGAACCCGTCAGCATATCCCGGATGCCATCCCCATCCCAGTCCGCAAGCCGGGGAAGTACTCGTTCCATATACCATTCCATGGGCCCCCATACGGAGCCAAGCCCGTAGTCGATGCTATAATATTCCAGCTTGCTGCCGTCTGTGAACTTCAAAGGTGCAGGCACATCCCAGACCGGCTTTGCATTGTTCCCTTTATTGATGATCACTTTAGGTGCGGCAGGTTCGGAACCGACAACCAGGTCTGTATCGCCATCTCCATCCCAATCGATCGGTTCTATCGTTCCAATGCCCTGCGGCATCACGGGGGTATTTCTGCCGCCGGCCATCATTAACGGCCCCAGCTCCGCCCAGCCGCCATTCGCCGGTTTAAACCGGAGCATATTATCCACACAACCGAAATAGCTGCTTGCCAACAGCTCCTCGCGCCCGTCTCCGTCCAGGTCTGCAAAGCGCGGATGGATCGCCATGATGCTTGATATAGGTTTTCTATGCGCATCAGCAACCAGCCCGGCATAAGTGAACCGGGGCTGTGTTTTTGTTCCCGTGTTCCTGAAATACATTAAACCAGGTTTATGCTGGCCCACCACCAGGTCCGTCAATCCGTCCCTGTCCATATCAAATGCAATGGGATACGGGAAACCAAATGCCGGAACCGGCGAGCCATCAGCCTCGATGGCAAGCGGGTCGTCGAAGATCAGGCTGTCCGGGACAGACTTGTTGTACATAATATAAATACGGCTCGCATACGGATTCCACGATTCCCGGGGATTGTTGTAGCCGGCGGCAAATTTCAAAGAAGGCTGGGCTATCCGCGGATGCGAACTGCCCACAATGAGATCTTCTTTACCATCACCGTTCAGGTCCGCTATATCTACTGTAGGGCTTACCCAGCTGTCCAGGAAGTTCTGGACAGGTTTCCCGTCCGGGGAAAATGCCTGCACCACTTTCCAGGCAGTTTTGCCTTCCTGCCTTACAGGGATGAACATATGAAGCGCGAGCTGTTTTTTACCGGCATCGCTCACCTGGTTATGGCGTTCAAAAGCAATAAAGGACGGCAGGTTTTCCTGGGCCTTTACACCCGAATGCCTGATCAGGGAAAAGAACCTGCCAACACGGGCATCCTTAAGCACTACCTGGTTATGGATAAATACATTGTTGAACCTCGGCTTTTTTTTGCTGCCTATATTTTCTATCCATTTGACGGAACCTCCGCTCGTGGTCATCATATCGTTGTCGCCATCGCCGTCCCAATCCGTAAAAAGAAAATCAGAGGCCCCTATTACCGATGCAGCCAGTGGTACATCCTTGTCGTGCCCGAATACAAAGGGTTTGGGGGTTGCTTCCTGGGCCTGCAGGTCCAGCGCAAATGCGGCCAGCGCAATTCTTAAGGCAGGTTTCATGTTAACGGTCATTGTTCTATGGTAATCCATACTTCCTTAATTACTTCTTTTTGTACGTCCCGGTCGGCATTTAATGCGATGAAGGTGGCTTTGTAGGTGCCGGGAGTTGAATACCGCCAGGAGAAAGTCCTGGGTGTGCTGCCTGAAATGGATTTCACATTCACCGCGTTCTTTTTATGCCCGAAGGTTTGAAATACCTGGAATCCGCGGCTGATAACCCAGTCGTCGTCCGGCTGTGCATTGATGGCATTTGCCGTATGGATCAGCCTGTGGGAGGAAGCCGTTCCGGTATTGATCGTCCACTTGTTGTCCGCACCCTGGAATTCAACCACCTGGAACAATCCCTTTTCAATGGTCGGAGTAATTTCGAAATCGCCATTTCCGGGAACTGAATTGATCAACAACATGCGGCCCATATTCCAGTACCGTTGGGCGGTGCCGGCTGCGTCTTCCGAAACATACCTGAAAGCGAGGTACATCGGCCTGCCCTTCACTTTGAGATCGTCCAGGTTGATCTCACCCGAGGCTACATCGGCATTGGATGCGGTATTGGCAGGCAGTACCGCCCTGCTGGTGATATCTGTCCATTTGGCGGCCTTTACGCTTTGTTCGTTGTACTCGCCGTCAAAATCGGTGGATATCAATACGGAGATATTCCTTGGTAATGTTGCGCCAGCCCGGGTCTGGCTGTTAAATTGCAAGGTCAGCGTGCCTTCGTCGGATGAGAAGAAGTCCCGTTTATCATACTCACGCCCCGGCTCACCGGAATAAAAGGTAATGTTGTCCGGGTTGCCCGATATATTGAACTGAACGCTGTCACTCAGTTTGTATGTTGCTTTTGTTACAGAAACCCCGAAATCATCCGGCGCCTGTATCTCATTCTCAGAACAGGCTGTAAGGAACAGGCCTGACACGGATAATGCAAGTATTGTTTTTTTCATAACGTCCATCGTTAAATTTCATAAGTGAATATCCCCGTTAGTAACCAGGGTTCTGTTGAGCCTGGTTGTTGTACAACATTTCCTTTTGCGGGATGGCCAGTGTATAATCTTTGTCCGAAATATTGTTTGCGGGATTTGTATAGTGTGTCAGGGTTACATTGGAAGGTGCAAACGGTGTTTTGGCGGCAGGCACAACCGGTGTGCCGTCCGGCTTCAGGTCGCTGCTGCCGGCTATCACTTCAATGCCCATTTGCCTGATGGTGGATTGCAGGATCCCCCAGCGCTTCAGATCCTGCTTCCGCAGAAATTCACCATTCAGTTCCATCAGGCGCTCATCCTGGATGGCTTTTAAAAAGGCTTCTTTTCCGGCGGTTTGAGCAGCGCTCAATGCACCGTCGCCATTTAATATTACCCTTGCGGTTGCCCCGCCGGAGCCGGCAATTGTTACCGTTGTGTTGGCTGGATATCCTTTGCCGGGATTTGTCACCCTGATGCCGGTCACTCTTCCTGCTGAAATTACTGCCAGGGCGGTAGCTCCCGTGCCGCCTTCGCCTGTAATGGTCACTGCCGGCGCCGAGGTGTACCCTGCTCCCTGGTTTGTAACTTCTATCCCGGTTATTATTTTGCTCCCGTTAAGCTCACCGTAGGCCCGGGCCCTTACCTGGTTAACCAGGCCGATGGCTTCGGGTGTGGGGAAGCCGTTCAGTTCGTTTTCCGCCTCGGCCAGCATCAGCAATACATCTGCATAACGGACGATGGGGTAGTTGGTCGGGCTTTGCGTTGCAACGCGGGGCTCATTTTCTTCACTCCGCCTCCATTTCCCGGGATAGCGCGTGTAATACAGGTTATATGCGACGGCATTCTGTGCAGGCGGTGTGGCGGCGTCTCCCCCGGAATATTTGAAAGGCGCAACGCACCAGTCCCGCCGCTGGTCCGGCGAGGCGTCTGATGCCGCATTGGTTGCCGTGGTAAAGGCAAAGGATTCGTAGGTACGGTACAGGCGCGGGTACACAAAGAGCCTGCCGTCGTTTTTGCCGGCAATGTCGCTGGTTGTCGGTATGCCAACTCGTACCTGGCCGGGAGAGCTTTGTTCCGGCATAGCCGCATTCACATTGAACCCGACTTCCCATATGCTTTCTTTATAAGTAGCATCATATTGATCTTTGCATTGCAGCCTGAACACCTGCGTGTAGTCAGGGTTCAATTGGTGTAAACCGGAATTGATGACTTCCCTGGCCCATTTTGCGGCATCTGCATAACGGCTGTTATCATTTACCGGCGCGCCTGCAGCGTACAGGCATACCCTTGCCAATACAGCCTGAACGGCCGTTTGCGTCACTCTTTCCGTATAGTCGAATGCCGTTGCTTTTTGATCATGCAGCAGGCCTTCGGCAGCGGTCATTTCATCAATCACCCAGTCATAAATTGCTTTTGAAGCGGTGAAGGGCATATTGGTTTCTTCCGGGGACTGGGTAGGCTTGATTCTCAGCGGCACATTGCCGTACCATTGCGTAAGCATGAAATAATAATAGGCCCGCAGGAATTTTGCTTCTCCTTCAATATGCCTCTTTTCTTCTTCCGTAATTTTTGCAGGTGTGTTCAGATGGGACAGTACTACATTCGCCCGGTCTATTCCGGTGTAGAGCGTGGCCCATGCGCTCGCCACCTGGGCATCGGCCGATGTGGCATTGTACCAGGGTATCTTGGGCACATTGCCGGAAGTTGCATAGACCAGCTCGTCGGTCGTAGCCGTTATCAGGTGCTGGTAATTGTCGCCATACAGCGCGTTGTTTTTTAGTATGCTGTATACTCCTGTCAGTGAAGCTTTTAAATTCTCTTTGCTGGAAAAGAACTCATCCGGGCTTATGAAATCCGTGGGTTCCGTTTCCAGGAGTTTTTTGCAGGATTGGAATGGTAAGGCCAATGCCGCTGCGGCTATAGTAAAAACGAGGAATCTCTTTATCATATCAGTACGCTTTTGTTCGCCGTTAAAAGGAGATGTTTAAACCAAAAACAATTGTTTGAGCGATGGGGTACGCGGAGAAATCGAGACCGGGCGACAGGCCGAATCCTTTTGTGGAAACCTCCGGGTCCGGCCCGGAATAATTGGTCCAGGTATATAAGTTTTGCGCAGAAACATAGACCCTGGCAGATTCCAGCCCTTTTATGAGGTTTTTTCTGAAGTTATATCCCAGCGATATGGTCTTTAGCCGGAGGAAGGAAGCGTCTTCGATATAGCGGGATGACAGAACCCCTGAGATACCGCTGGACCCGCTCCTGGGGATGGTCGTGTTCTGGTTTTCAGGAGTCCACCGGTCCACATACGTTGCTTTGACGTTCCGGCCCAGTATGGCCCCGTTCAGGCCTTCCATGAAAATGTTGTTCGCGTTCAGCACTTCATTGCCATAAGACCATTGAAAGAACACGTTCAGGTCAAAGTTCTTATACGTGAAATTATTATTGAACCCGCCGGTATGTTTGGGATAAGGGTTTCCGATGAGTGTCTGATCAGCATCGTCTACAATGCCGTCGTTATTCAGGTCTTTATATTTAGCATCTCCTGGCTGCCTTTCATTCGTGCCCAGAAGGCCGGCGGTTGCGGGCAGCTCATTTTTTAATTCATATCCTCCGGGTATCTTATTAAAATCATTGTATTGGTATACACCTTCGTACACGAAACCGTAGTAATGCACCATCTGGTTGCCTACCCGGCTGATCCAGGCCGGGCTTGGGAAATTGGTCGAGAACTCGGGGATGGCGGTCATCCTCAGCTCTTCACCGGCAGCCAATGCCATCAGCTTGTTTTGGTTAAAGGAGATATTTATGTTGGAATTCCACGTGAAGTTCCCGGTTGCGATGTTCCTGGAATTCAAGGTCAGTTCGAATCCCTTGTTCCTGATCTCGCCGATGTTCACGGTTGCTGAACCATATCCTGTGCTGGAGGCGATCTGGGAATTCAGCAGCAGGTCATAGGTATGCTTGTAGTAATAATCCATTTCCAGTTCCAGCCTGTTCTTTAGGAAGCCCAGCTCCATTCCGGCGTCGAACTGCCGGGTGCTTTCCCATTTCAGGTTTTCATTTCCAAGGCGGCCCTGGTAGTAGGCCGGCAAGGGAGAGGCAGGCCCGAAGGGATAGTAGGTTCCTAATATGATATTCGACAAGTAGCCAAAGTCTGACACCCGGTTGTTGCCGGTTATGCCGAAACTGCTCCTCAGCTTGGCATTCGATACAAATGAGAGGGCTTTCATAAACGGCTCATCGCTCA
>CBFHAF010000279.1:0-6484 GCA_965653435.1 uncultured Chitinophaga sp. | reverse complement strand
GGAAATGAATAACTTGATACCGATCAACTTCCTGCGTTATGCTCAACCGAAGAACTTATCTCAAACTGCAACAGCTGCGCATGATAGTGGTCACCTGGCTGGTGATCGGGTTCCTGATCGCAGTGTATGACCATCTTGTGCTGTATACCGGCAATTCTGCCGGTCCCTCCGCTGCATATTCCTTCCCGCGGTCCATCATGGTGAATATGCTGGCCGGGCTGATCGGCGCCCTGCTGGGCGGCAGCTTCCTGGTGTTCTACATACACGAGCGGTTCCGCGACAAATCCTATGGTTATACCATCCTGGCCGTAACCCTCAGCTTTGTGCTCATCATCCTTATCATCAGCGTAGTGCTGGGTTTTGTGGCGAATTCAGACACGGCGAGGCTGTTCAAGAACGGGCTGGTATGGGCCGTGGTGGTAGCGGTCACCCAGCTGCTGATGCAGATCAACAGCAAGTTCGGGCCGGGCGTGTTCTGGGCAATTATCCGCGGCCGGTACAATACGCCGCGGGAGGAACGGCGCATCTTCATGTTCCTCGACCTGAATTCTTCCACCACCATCGCCGAAAAGCTGGGCGATAAAAAATATCATGCTTTCCTGAAAGACCTGTTCACGGACATTACCAACCCCATCGTGGACAGCCGCGGCGAAATTTACCAGTATGTGGGCGACGAGGTGATCGTAGCCTGGAAGTACGAGGAAGGGGTGGAGAACAGCAAATGCATCCAGTGCTTTTTCGATATAAAACAACACCTCGAAAGCCTGAGAAGCAAGTATTTGACCCGTTACGGCATCATGCCGGTATTCAAGGCGGGCATTCATTCCGGCAAGGTGGTGGCAGGCGAGGTGGGCATTATCAAAAGGGACATCACTTATTCCGGCGATGTGCTGAACACTACTTCACGCATCCAGGGGCTTTGCAAGGAATACAATGCTGAAGTGATCGCTTCCGGCGACCTTATGGCCGAGCTGCGGATCGCGGGGCATTATGAAGCGCAAACGCTGGGCAGCATCAGGCTGAGAGGAAAGGAAAAAGAAATGCTGCTGGTGGCCCTGCGGCCTTCTGTGGCAGAGGTATAAACAAATGCCCTGCCCGTTTTGAGGAGCAAGGCATTTGCTGATCAGCAGATCAATTTTAATCGATCACTTCAATGCCTTCCATATTATCCAGCCGGGCTATCAGGCCCCAGCCATAGAAATTATTGGAGATAGCGACGAGCAGCTCATTTTCCCCTTCCTTCAGCGGCAGCTCGAAGTGCGCATTGTCTGTGGAAAGACGGCCCAGCGGCGGTTTGCTGGCGGGCGTGCCGAATAGATTCTTATCCGTATGGAGCAAAGCGCCGTTGATGTAGATCCATATCTCATCGCTGAAGCCCAGCTCTACCCGGCGTGTTTGCGCCACCGGTGCTTTCAGCTTCACTTTTAGCCATACCACCCTGCGGGAGCCGCGTTTAGTCTGCCCATGAAGGCGGGTGATGTTCACCAGGCCCATACGCTCCGCGGTGATGTCGGTCCATTGTTCTTTCAGCTCGGGCGCTTTGTAGTCGAACGGTTCCTGGCCGGCGGGCAGGTTCTTAGGTTGGGAGATCTTCCATTTGCGGAGGAACCGCGGGTCGTTGTAGGTCGGGTCCGATTCCGGCTCGGGATCGAGGCCGCCCACCTGATCGGGCCGCACGGTGAGATTGGCGATCTTGCCCGCCCCGTCGAAGGCCAGAGCGCCTGACTGGGTGTTGCCCATCAGTTGCGGCACCACCAGTGCCGGGTGTTCCATGTTGTTCACGTAAGCGAGCATCCTCCGGCCGGAGATCACCAGTTTAAAGTGGTTCCATTCGTTCTTTTTAACATCGGCAGGCCCCTGGTAACCGGGCAGCAGGTCCCAGAGGTTCACCCCGTCCAGGAAAGGCGCGTATTGCACGGCCTGCATAGCGTTAGGAATGCCTTCCACGTGCGTGCGGAGGTAAAAACATTCTGTTTCCAGCGTGTCTTTCCGGCGGAAATAAAAACCGGCGAAAAAGGGGCCGTCGGGCGCCCAGTCGAACTCAATAGTGCCGTTGGTAAAATTGAGGTCTTTCACTACAGCCGCATTGTTGGCAGTAAGCAGCTGGATGGTCGGCTTGGCTTTGAACTCCGTGAACGTTGCCGTACCGGCCTTTGTTTCCCAGCGTTCGGGCGTCATCGGGATGCGCACTTCTGCGGGCATTTTTTTTTGAGCGGATAATGAATGGGCGGAAGGGAGGAATGCCAGTGCGATGATAACTTTTTTCATATCGGATTTTTTTTAAACTTTGAATGCGGAAGGAGACGACCAGTCCAAAGGTTAGAAGAATGAGAGGAGGGAACATTCCAAACCCGTTTCAACTTCGTGCAAGTTCATGCACGGAGTTAAAAAGCTGAATATCAATGAAAAATAATAACGACGCGGAATACCTCGCCGCCTGCTGCAAAGCGGTAGAAGATAAGTTGAACTGGGGCGCGGGTGCGGTATGGTCGAACCAGGACTTTGAAAATCTCTCTGAAAATATCCTCGAAGCCACCGGTGTTACCCTGAGCAGCACCACCCTCAAACGCATCTGGGGCCGGGTGAAATACGACAGTGCCCCCACTGCCACCACGCTCAATACGCTGGCACAATACCTGGGGTTCGAGCATTGGCGTGCGTTCCGGCAGAGCATTGAAAAAACGGCGCAGCCCGGCGGCAACTTTCGTTCGGGCAACGGCGGCAACGATGCCGGTACGGGTTATGTATCTGCCGGCGGTGATGGGCCGGCTGAGCGCGAAACCGGCAGGGCCGTTGTCCCCAAAACGCGGACCCGCTTCGTCTGGGCCGCGCTCGGTATCGGTGTGATCATTGTTACGGCCATCCTTGGCTTCAATTCCATCCGGAATAAAAAAACGATGGCCGCCGAAAGCACTGCTGCGGGAACTTACCAGTTTTCCAGCCGTAAAACCGTTACGGAAGGCGTTCCCAATTCCGTCATATTCGATTATGACGCTACCGCTGCACCGGAAGATTCTGTTTATATCCAGCAGAACTGGGACCCCACCAGGCGCGTAAAAGTTTCCAGGGACCAGCGGCAGGCCACCTCGGTGTATTATTACCCCGGCCATTTCCAGGCAAGGCTGGTAGTGGGCGGAGAAGTGGTGAAAAAGCACCAGCTGCTGATCACGACGAAAGGCTGGCTGCCCATGATCGAACGGCAGGGCGTGCCGGTGTACTTTGAAGAAAAAGACGCAGTAAAAGGCAATGAAATGGGCCTCAGCGAAGCGCAGATCAAAGCCAAAAATATTCCCATGCAGCCGGACGCGCCCTGGGTGCGGTACAGCAAAATAGGCGGCTGGGATTCGCTGGGCACAAAAAATTTCCGGTTCGAAGCGGAAGTGATCAACGACTATGGAGAAGGGTCCGCGGTTTGCCGCCACACGGAAGTTTACCTGCATTGCGCCGGCAGCGCCGTCATCATACCGCTCGCGGGCGTGGGCTGCGTGTCTGACCTGAACATCATGGTGGTGGATAAATTCGTTAACGGGAAAGAACATGATCTCTCCGGCCTGGGGGCGGACCTTTCCCAATGGACAAAAGTAGCCTGCGACGGAAAGGACGGGCTGGTGACCGTACGGGTGGACGACCGGCCCGCATACCAGGTTACGATTGGGGAAGACCTGAAGATCGTGGGTGTTAGTTTCCGCTTTAAAGGAACAGGCAGGGTGAGGAATGTGAAGCTTACGAAATAACCCTATATTTAAATACAATTCCAGCGTCTATGAATAAGCGGCAGGCCGTTGTTTCCGGCTTCATTGTCTCCTGCGTGATCATCTTATCCCAATGTACCGGCAACCGCCCTGCAAAAGAAACGGACCTCCGCGGGGAATCATATGCCAGCCCCGCTTCCTGCGCTGCCTGCCACCAGGCCGTGTATGATGCTTATCTTCAAACTGCGCATTCCAATACCTCCGCAGAGGCCGGCGCATCAACCGTAAAAGGCAGCTTTACAGCGCCGGGCAATATCTATCATTATACCGGCGATAAAACAGTGGTCATTGAAAAGCGCGACAGCGGCTTGTTCCAGGCCAGCTATGAAAAAGGCGTCCTGAAGGAAGCGAAGCGTTTTGATATAGCCATCGGGTCCGGAAGGAAGGCGCAGACCTTTTTGTACTGGAACTATGGCAGGTTTTTCCAGCTGCCGGTATCCTGGCTGGCAGGGGCGGGCCAGTGGGCGAACAGCCCGGGTTTTCCGCCTTCGCATCCCAAATTCGACCGTGACATTCCCAGCGCCTGCTTTGGATGCCATACTTCCGCGGTGGGGATCAAAGACACGAAGATCGAAGGTTTACAGGTCAGGGAAACCTTTCACCGCGACCGGACCGTATACGGCATCGACTGCCAGCGCTGCCATGGCCCGGCCGCCGCGCATGTGGATCACCACACGGCGCATCCCGGGGAAAAACACGCGCAGCATGTCACGCGCATCAGGGCGCTTTCCAACCAGCAGCGGCTGGACCAGTGCGCACTCTGCCATTCGGGCCTGAACACCGTGCAGCAGTCCGTTTTCGATTTTAAGCCTGGCGACGACCTCACTGATTATTTCTTTCCTGACATCGGCATGCCCGCAAAAGCTGCCTCGCTGGACGTTCATGGCAACCAGTACCAGCTGTTCACCGCCAGCCGGTGTTTTATACAAAGCAAGGACATGAACTGCTCCAGCTGCCATGATCCCCATACCCGCGAAACCGCTAACATGCAGGTATTTTCCCGGCGCTGCATGAACTGTCATGAGGCGGGCAGCAAAGCCTTTTGCACGCTCGTTTCCCTGCCGGCGGCCACGCTGTCGCAGAACTGCATAGATTGCCATATGCCGGCGCTGCCCAGCAACGCGATCACCCTGCTCACCAACGGCGCCGCCAATCCCACGCCTGACTCCGTGCGCACGCATCTCATCACGCTTTATCCTGAAGAAACAAAACGGATCATCGCCACGCTGAAAGGGCGGTGAGCCTTAAAAAAAAGTTCTATGCCGCGAAGAACGGGCATAGAACCAGGGTATACAACGGACGCTATGAAGATCAGTTTGCAGCGCCTGCGGCCGCGGTCTCGATCACTTCGCATACAGCTTTAGGCTGGCTCATAAATACCAGGTGGCTGCCTTTCACCTCGGTAACGGCAGCGCCTGCACGTTTTGCCATAAAACGCTGGCCGTCCGGGTGAATGGACTCATCCTGCGTTGCTACCACGTACCAGCTTTTTTTGGATTTCCAGGCTGGGCTGGCGATAACCGCGCCGAACACGGAAGCAGCAACAGGTACCTGCGAATCTGCCAGGAAAGCGGCTTTTTCCTTCGGGAGGTCACCACAGAAACCGGAGTGGTACTTGGTTTTGTCGTACCAGATATAGCCGTCCTTATCGGGAGGCAGGTAACCGGCCTTGGGCGTGGGAGGGGCGGACTGCAGCAGTTTCAGCAGCGGTTCGTTGGCATCGGGCGCAAATGCGGCCACGTATACCAGGCCGGCCACTTGCGGGTGATTGCCTGCTTCGGTGATGATGGCGCCGCCGTAGGAGTGGCCTACCAGCAGAACCGGCTCGGTGATCTTGTCCAGCACGCGGTTCACAGCCGCCACATCATCCGGCAGGCCGGTGTTGGGATTGCCGACAACGTGTACGGTATAGCCTTTTTTGGATAGGATCTTGTACACATCCTCCCAGCCGGAGCCGTCGGCAAATGCGCCGTGCACCAGCACAATATTTTTCAGGGGGCTTTGGCCTGCAGCAAGGCCGGCCTGCAGGGTCAGGATAAGCAGCGCGGCGATGCACTTCATGAAGAGGGCGCCGTTCCGGGAAAGGGTTTGTTTTTTCATATTGATGAATTTTAGGTAAACGTGAAGTACGTTACCAGCAAAGCTATCGCGCTTGCCGGGGGCCATCAATATCCCAATGGTGTATAATGATGCGGAATTGCTATTTTTACTTTCTAAACCCGAACCTATGTTTAAACAGGCTACCAACCTGGAAGAATTGCAGCAGGACCTCGCATACAATTTGCCGGAGTATTCCTTCTCGCACGAAAAGAAACTATTCGCTAAGTATATACTGGCTAAAAAAACGGGGCTGTTCGGAGCGGTCATCAGCATAAAGGACGGCAAGATCACCGTAAGCCCGTACAATCCGCCCTCGCTGGCCGCAGCGGGCGGGGCGCTTGCGATCCTGGTCACGAGGATGGTCAATAAAAAATATTTTAAAGCCAGGGACGAGCTGTACGAATACCTGAATGTTCAATACCAGGATGTTGAAAAAAGATCATGATATGAGCTCTGAGATCATTGAGATACCGATCAGCAAGAAGAAAATGCTGAAATCCCTGGCTGGCTGCCTGCTGCTCTTTGCCGGAAGCGCCTGGATATTGATATTCCAGCCGACAATAGGCAACGCGGTCTTTGATTCGCCCCTGATAAAATATGGCGCTGCCGGCGCGGGCGTTCTTTTCTTCGGC
>CBFHAF010000278.1:0-6502 GCA_965653435.1 uncultured Chitinophaga sp. | reverse complement strand
GTACGTCCTGGGATCGCCTAGTACAGCGGCATAGTGCACGGCATTGCCCGCGGCTACCAGCAGTTGCTCGTAATAATCTTTGTAGAAGAGGTTCCTTCCCCAAACAAATACTGACACGCCTTTTGTGGCGCGGAAGCCCAGCCTTCCATTGAACAGCGCATAGCCTTCTACGTTCAGGTAGGGAGAAGGAGAGGGGCTGGATGAGAATTCCGAGCGGTAGTATCCGTCCAGCGCCAGGAAGTACCTTCCTCCCTGGCCGAGGAATTTGCCGCCGGTGGATGCTTCGCCGCCCAGGGTTGCCGTCCATTTGGAAATGCCAGGGAGCCTGCCTCCGGAAATGTCTTTGAATGCGCTGGGGCCGCCGGTTTCTTCCAGCGGTACGGGCGCATTCTTGAAAGATTTGTATTTGCCGTCTGTATAAGCTAATGCGCCAAAGAGGGAAAAGTTGTTGTTGAACCGGATGTTTCCGTCCAGTTCGGCGCCGCGCACCTGCACTTTCTCAGCATTGGCGAGGTAGCCGCGGTTCACGCCCAATTCAGCGGTTTGCACCTGCGTCTGGAAATCCCTGATGTCCGTATTATAAACGGCCAGGTTGAGGGTGGAAGAAGCGGTGGGCGTTGTTTTGATGCCTGCTTCGTAGTGCTGCACATATTCCGGTTTGATCACCGCGAGTTCCAGCATCGGCTGGCCGTTGGCAGTGGGGAGGCCGCCCAGGTTGAGGCCTACGGGTTTGTAGTTGGTGGAAAAGGTCGCGTAGGTATTGATGTTGTTGCCGGCCTTGAAAGAGACGGTCAGCTGGCCGGAGAGGTTGGTATTGTCTGTGTTCGTGTTGAACACCTGATCTGTGTACACGATAGCTTTCAGCGCCAGCAGGGCGGGATCGGTAGTTTCGAGACCGCCGTATGTTTTACGGTTGAAGTCCACTTTTTTGTCGTCGTAATTATAACGCAGGCCGGGCAATACGTGCAGGCGGTCGGTGATGGCCCAGTCCAGCTGGCCGAACACCGCTGCGCTCAGTGTTTGCAGGCGGGAAGTGGTGCGGATGCCGTAGCCGTCCAGCAGGCCGGGCGTTTTCCATAATTCGCTCGTAGTGCTTTGTGAAAAGCGCCATTGCGCGTCGCCTGATTCCTCGATATGCACGGGATCGGTCTTCAGGTCCTGCCCGATCACGAAAGCGCCGATCACGCCGCTGAGTTTGGAAGAGAAGTTGCCGGCATACCTTACTTCCTGCGACCATTGCTGGTGTTTGGAAGTGGCCTGCGACAGCGAAAGTACCGCCAGCCCAGTGAAATCGCGGTCATTAGACGGGTCCCAGTTCCAGTAACGCCAGGCGGAGGTGGAGGTCAGCGTGCCGTTCCCGATCTTGGCATCTACGTTCAATGATACGCCGCCGAGGTCATTGCCGGAGCGCCAGGTGGTATTGTGGTCGATCAGCCGGTCGAAAGCATTGCGGCTGGGCAGCTGGTAGTTGAGGTCTGCGATAATGCTCTCAAACTGCCTGTAGGCTGCGCGTTTGGTTTGCACCACGCCAGCCACTACCTGCGCATACCCTTCAGGGCGCTGTTTGGATGCATCGCCGGTGAGCGTGATGTTCACGTTCTCACTGGGTTTGTATAGCAGCTGCGCCCTTGCCCCGATGTTGTTGATGTCGTTCACATATTTGAGGGAGGATACGTTGTAGATGGTCCCGTCGCGCTGGGTGCCGGAGAAGGCGATCCTGCCGGCCAGCTTGCTGGTGATGGCGCCGGTAACGGAGGCTTTTGCCTGGATGTAGCCATAATTACCATAGCTCACTTCGGCGCTGGCGCCGGGAGTAAAGGAAGGTTTGCGGGTGGTGATGTTCAGCGCGCCGGCGGTCGTGTTCTTGCCGAACAGCGTGCCCTGCGGGCCGCGCAGCACCTCTATCTGCTCTACGTCCACGAAATCGAGCGTGGTAGCGGCCGGCCGGGCGTAATATACGCCATCAAGATAAAAACCGACACCCGGATCGATGCCGTCGTTGGTGAGCCCGAAGGTGGAGCCGAGCCCGCGGATATTGAGGGTCGTGTTACGGGGATTGGATGAATAGAGCTGAACGGTGGGGATCAGCTCTTTCACACGGTTTACGTTGAAAGCGCCTGCATCTTCAATAACGCTGCCGCGCACAACGGAGATGGCGATGGGCACGTTCTGTATCTTTTCGTTACGGCGGCGTGCGGTAACGGATATTTCGTTGAGCTGGCGGTTGTCTACTACCAGCACTACTTCTACGGAGTTCTGGTTCTGTTCGGTCACTTCCACCTCGCGGGTCGCGAAACCGATGGAGCTAACAGCGAGAGTGAGGGGAAAGGGGGCATAAGTGCGTAAGCTGAATTGTCCCCTGCCGTCCGCAATGGCGTGGTTGGTGGAGCCCCTTAAGCTAATGGTGGCGCCGGGTACAGGAGATCCTTTTTCCCCCCTGATCACGCCGGTGATTACTTTTTGCGCAACCGCGGCGGTGCCCAGGAGAACGGAGAAGAAAAGGAGTGGTAGTGCTTTTTTCATGATCGTTACAATATTGGTTGAATTTTAATCCTATATACCACATAGTCTACAGGATTTGTAGACAAATGTATTTAAGTATTTTTGATTTTTATAACTTTTTTTGAAAAAGAGGGGGCTGTTAAGCTGGACAAGGGTTTCCGGGGAAATAAAAAAATTGTAAGAGGGGAGAATGCGGTAGTGCGGTAAGGCACCGGTTGTTATGGATATGGGTGAATGGGTTTTATTCGTTTTTAAAAGATACTTATATTGCATCCGTAACCCAGATGATAAAGAAACGGTTGCCCCATATTGGAAAACTTTAATTTCATTGCATGAACTTATTCTGGAAAATCTTCGTCGCCGCCCAGACGCTTTTTTTCGCTATTCCGTTTCCTATGCTCATTTATTATAATGCCAGTTATGGAAAGGAAGACGGGGTATCCGGCCCCTGGATGGCGATGGTATGCCTGCTGCTGTCGGTGATCCTCTGGGGGTCCGTGTTGTGGCTGCTTTTCAGGCGCCTGGTGCTGAAGCCCTTCAGGGAGAAAAAGATACTGGAACATGTGCTGGATAAAGGAGCCAGGGTGGAAGGCCTGATCCTGGAAAGCGAAATTAGAGGCAGGCGCGCCAATGGCTCGGTGATACAGTATATCCTTTTTTCCCTGCGGAATTTTTCAGGAGAGGAGATCAGGGATGCGATGGTCTTTATAGACATCCGGCCCGGTGAGCGGCGGTTCGAAGCCGGGAAAAAGGTGATGTTGCGAATTGATAAGGAAATGAAAAGGTTGCCGGCCATAACCCTGGAAGAAGCACGCCCGAAGCTGCGCCCGGTATTGATATCTTTATATGCCCTGGTATGCCTGGCCCTGGCTGCTGCGGTGGCCTGGTACTATATTTTTTCCTACCAGCTGCAAAACAATGGCAGCGGCTGGCGTTTCCTGGTATTATACCACCCGCTGGTGCTTTGCCCCGCCATACTGCTGGGCGCCCACCTGGGCCTGGACAAGCTTATGGATTTGCTGACGGCCGCTCCGAAAAACGGGCTGGAGCTGAAATATTACGGTCGCCGTGCAGAAGCCAGCGTGATGTCTGTTGCAGAAACCGGCACATATATCAATGAACAGCCCCAGATAAGATTTGAGCTCAGTTATACCGACCACCAGGGACGCACACACGCTGCCACGCTGAAACGGATCGTGCCGCTTATGCAGCTGAACCTTCTTCAGGTTAAAACGCTGCCCATTTTTTACCTCGGTGAAAACCCCTCGCAGGTGGCGCTGGTAGAAGATGTAGATGGTAAATAACTTAAAGGAATTCTAAAAACAGGCAAAATGAAATGCGGAATATATCTCATACTTTCAGGTGCGGCAGGGCTTATGATGACTGTTTCCTGCAACCAGCTGCATACTTCCATCCGGGATACCTTTCACCCGGACAGCAGCCGGATGGCCGCTAAAACACCGGAGACCAGTTTCCGTACCAGCTATTCGGATACTGTTACCGAAAGCCATTCCTGGAGCATCCAGATCCAGCAATCCAATGGGGATACTATCGCGGTGAAATTTGAATCCGGGAAACCCGTCAGGATCCTGGAAGACGCAGCGATCCTTTCCACCGCGGAAGAAGCTTTAAGGTCGCTGCCCGCCTTTGCCGGCAAAACCGTTTATCTCTGCCAGCATGTACACTTTTTTAACGATGGCCGTATCATTGCGCGGGTGCAGCACCCCGGGAACCCGGAGTATGCGGACGAGTATACCTGGCAGAATGGCCATTGGCAGGAGCCTCAGCCGGTACAGCTTTCCGTGCGCGACAACATCCGGCAAAAACGCATCAGCCTGGATGCCGTTGATTTTTCCAGCGTTGCGGCGATCCATCAGAATTTCATGCAAAAGGCAGCCGGCATTGAGGGCGTACGCCCGCTGGATCATATTTATATGGTGATCGGCGACAACAGCTTTGAATGGTACCCCCAAAAGATCAGCGGCAGCAGGGAGCGGTATCATATCAGTTTCAGGCACGATGGGAGTGTGGACCGGTTTTACAGGGAATGAATCAATACTTATCCAAAGTATTTCATTAAGCAGCAAAATGTGCTAATTTGTATCAGCTGCAGCAGCCTTTATTTAACGAATTGCAGTAGAAAAATAGGAGCAACAAAAACAAAGGTTTATCCGGATTAAATCTTTTTCAATGCAACTCAAGCCAACATCCCTGACAACCGCATTAACTTTATTATTAACCTTATCAGTTTTATCCACGGATGCGCAGGATCAAAGATCCTCCGGCAGGATCGCGGTAACCGCAAAGCGGATGATCGATGTCCGTTCCGGCAAAGAAATTCCTGATGCGGTTATATTGATAGAAAAAAATAAAATTATAGAAGCAGGCTCCAGCCTCAGGATCCCTGACAGCGTGCAGATCATCGCTTTGGGTGATGTGACGCTCCTGCCCGGGCTGATCGATGCCCATACACATCTGCTTCATCAGTATTATACAAAATACGGGGACGATAACTCCAACAGGATACTGGAAATGATCCAGCTCGGGCCTGCTAAAAGAGCATTGCTGGGCGCAAGGCTGGCACGTGAAATGCTGGAAGCCGGCTTTACCGCGGTGCGTGATTTAGGTAATTCCGGCATCAATGCGGACGTTGCGCTGAGAGATGCCATTAATAAAGGAGATGTGACAGGCCCCCGCATGTTCGTTTCCACCAGGGCGCTTTCTCCTGTGGGCGGCCAGTTTCAGTCGGTTATACCGGAAGCGCAACACTTATTGAACCAGGAATATGTTCAGGTCAGCGGCGTGGAAGAAGCCCGGATGGCTGTGCGGCAGGCTATATATGACGGAGCCGATTGTATAAAGGTAATAGCCAACGCCGGGCCCCGCCGGTTGTCCGTGGAAGAGATCAAAGTGATTGCGGAAGAAGCGAAACGGGCCAACCTGCCGGTAGCAGTACACGCAACGGATGGAGACGGCCCTTCTATGACTGCGGTTGAAGCAGGAGTGAGCTCACTTGAGCATGCCTATACGATTTCTGAAACGGTGCTTAACCTGATGGCAAAAAAGAATATTTTTTTAGTTCCCACGGATGCAGCCGGCGTGGCAAAATACCAGGAAAGGATCAAAAGAGCCGTTAAAGCAGGTGTGCGGATAGCTATTGGATCAGACATCTATTATGAATTTCCGGGGAAAACACGCGGCCAGGTCTGTGCCGGGATGTATAAGACTTATGCAGCATCCGGGATGTCTAATATTGAGGTATTACGCGCTGCAACCCTCCATCCCGCTGATTTGATCGGGAACAATTCCATTGGTGTTATTGAAGCCGGGCGGTTTGCGGATATTATTGCAGTAAAAGGAAACCCGGTGACTGATATTGGTGTTCTGGAAGATGTGATTTTTGTGATGAAGGATGGGAAGGTTTATAAACAATAACTTTTATTGCTTTTGCCGGGATTCCGTTAACGATACTTTTGAAAAAAATAAATGCTATGGATCTGAAATTTCCCGGTGCCGTGCCTGAGATACCGGTCAGCGATTTAAAAAAGGCCGCCGCCTACTACGAAAACAATCTGGGTTTTACCATAGACTGGGTTGAGGGTGACGGCATTGCCGGGATATCAAAAGGAAACTGCAGGATGTTTCTTGCCGACGAGGCTTTTCGCGAGCGCTACCGGAACGCAGGCCCGGTATTGGTTTGGCTCAACCTGGACGGTAAGGAGCAGGTCGATGAGCTGCACAGGCTTTGGAGCGAAAGCCAGGCAAAGATCGTTTCACCGCCGGAGTCGAAGCCATGGGGGCTGCATGAGTTTACAGCGGCGGACCCTGACGGCAATCTGTTCCGGGTATTTTATGATTTTGCTACTCCCGAACGCGAAAATAGTGCCTGCCCGCCGGGTGAAGCATATTGAACACGGAAGAAGAATTATTCGTCACGCAGTTCCGGCGTGCTATAAAAAAACCGCATCTTCCGATGCGGCTTAATTTTGTTTTTTCCGGG
>CBFHAF010000277.1:0-6551 GCA_965653435.1 uncultured Chitinophaga sp. | reverse complement strand
ATATGCACCAGGTCGTTGATGCTTTCCGACACCTTGATCTCATGCGCGAGGAACTCTTCAAACACGCGTTTGATGGACTGGAAAGTGATGATGGGCTGGCCCAGGTGAGGAACAATGCCGAAACCGCCGCGCTCGTTCACGAACTTGATGAGTTTAAGCATATGCACCCTTTCTTCGTCGGACTGTTTGTAGAAAAACTCCGAAACGCCCTGTAGGCCGGGTTGAATGTCTGCCCAGGAGGCCATGGCAAGGTATGCCTGGGATGATGCGGCTTCCAGCCCGATTTGCGCGTTGAGCGCTTCCTGTATGGTTTTACTCAGCATAAATTAGATGTCTTTAAATCAAATTACGAATTATTTTGAAAGAATGCGCTAAAGGTTGAGATGTTTGCTGCTAACGGGTTCTTCAAAAAAGATGCCCGCCTGCCGGTCGAAGGTCTCGGTGTCGTCTGTGGTATAGAATTCCCGCGTGCCCCCGGTACTGCATTTGGCCGCCATTTCGGGATGCCGCCGCAGATAGTCAGCCAGGCTTTTCGCCGCAATGGTGCCTTGTGAAAGCAGGGTTACATCGGGCGGGAGATGCTGCTGTATCTTATCTGCCAGCAGGGGGTAATGCGTGCAGCCGAGCACGATAGTGTCTATGTCGGCGCTTTGCACCATCAGCTGGCGGATGTATTTGTTGATGAAATAATCCGCGCCCTCGCTGTTGTATTCATTGTTCTCCACCAGCGGCACCCACATGGGGCAGGCCTGCTGGTACACGGTGATGTCCGGGAAGAACTTTTCTATTTCGATCGGGTAGCTCTGGGAATTGACGGTGCCGGTGGTGCCGAAGATGCCTACCTGCCTGCTTTTGGAGTAATTGCCCACGATCTCGGTGGTAGGCCTGATAATGCCCAATACGCGTTTTTCAGGATCTATCCCCGGCAGGTCGTTCTGCTGGATGGTACGCAGGGCTTTGGCGGAAGCGGTGTTGCAGGCCAGCACTACCAGGTGGCAACCCATCCTGAAAAGATGCTGCACGCATTCGAGCGTGTAGTGGTATACGGTTTCGAAGGATCGTATGCCGTATGGCGCGCGCCCGTTATCGCCAAGGTAGATGTAGTCGTATTGAGGTAATTCCTTTACGATTTCCTTCAGCACGGTGAGCCCGCCATAACCTGAATCAAAAACGCCGATCGGTCCTGTCTTTTTACCCATGTGGCAAAAGTACAATTTTTTACTCCGCAACGGTTTGCGCTTTCGTTCTTTTCCCGGGCGGCATGAACAGTGAAATGTTCACGGTGCCGGAATAAGGGCTGGCCAACGGCGTGCCCGGCTTGAGGGTAATGAGGGCGCCCCTTCAGGCCGCTGCATAAGGCTGAACGGGTTTGTTCGCGGTATGTTTCATTTTCAGCAGGCAGATAAGGGTCCAGCATATCCAGAGGATGCAAAGATGGTAGAGGTCAGGCAACCGGTCCGTAATATGCGCGCCCTGCTGCACAATGCCCTGGTACAGCGCCAGGAAAGGCGTGATGGGCAGGAGGGAAGATACAACCTTCAAACCCTCCGGCAGCTGGGCAATCGGCCAGGTATAACCTGTGATGAGGAAGATAGGGTAGGTGGAAAATGCCATCAGCTGCGTGCACAGCAGCTGAGAGCGGAACAGCAGGCCGGTGAAGATGCCCATCGGTATAAGGCTGAGCAGGAACAGGGCGGTCACCAGCGCCAGCTCAAAGGGATTGCCCATCAGTTGCAGGCCCAGCACCCTGAAATTCACTGTCAGGAAAAAAAATGCATAACAGCAGAAAAGGATGAAATAGAACATGCCTTTGCCGTACAGGGCCATGGAGAGATTGCTGCCCGCCTGTTCCATCCAGCCGGCGAAGGTCTTCCGCTGCCTTTCCGCCGCCGTGCCGCCCGCAAGGCCGAGCAGCAGCGTTTGCTGCAATATCATGGCCAGCAGGCCGGGCAGCAGGAAGGTGCCGTAATCGGTGCGGGTGTTGAACAGCGGGTGGAAGTCCGGCATTAATGGCATTACTTCCTGCCTGGCGGTTTCGGTGTTCATGCCTTTTTTCTGAAGATATTGCAGCCTCACGCCCGCGCCCGCCATGAGCCCCACCTGTGTAACGGTCCCCATCACGTCGCTGGAAGGGAGGAAACGCGCGGCATTTACGGCCAGCACCATATTGGCCTGCTGCAGGCCCAGCACTTTTTTCTCCATTCCTTTTTCGATGTAAAGGAAGCCTTGTATATGGCCGTGATACATGCTTTCTTTCGCGTTTTCGAGGGAGGTAACGGCGGCCACGTTTACCATCTGGGTATTGTCCAGCTGGCGTATGAGCGTTTGAGAAAGACCGCTGCGGTCTTCGTCCACCACGGCAATGGGCACTTCTTCCTCTGTTTTGTAGGAATAAATGCTGCCGTAAAAAAAGGCGTACAGCAGCGGAGCGATCAGCAATGTCAGCAGCAGGCTGTGATCATGCGCTATCATTTTCACTTCCCGGAGCAGTAAGCGGAACAACATGGGCGGCTGTTTTATTGAGCCGTAGCTGTAAAAAGAATACGGCGATAAAGAATGTAAAACCGATGAATAACAATAGCCGGATGATCTCCGGCATGGCATACTTCAGCGGAAGTTCCATGAAATAGACTTTGAAGAAGGCATCCAGGAACGGCGTGTAGGGCATGAGGTTAGCGTAGTACTGGTCGTACCACGGCATGCCCCAGCGCGGGAAGGTGAAACCGCTGAACACGAAGGCGGGCGATGTGTAGAACAAGCCCGCATCCAGCGCCAGCATGGCGTCTGCCGCCAGCGCGGAGATCATCAGCCCTATGCCGGTACAGGCCAGGGCGAGAAGATTGAACAGCAGGAACAGGTTGAGCAGGGTGCCCGGATGGTCCAGCGCGAAGATGGGAAAGATGATGCCGGTCACCAGCACGAAATTCACCCATGCCACGCCCAGGTGTGCCAGCGTTTTGCCGGCAACGATGGCGCCCGCGCTGTTGCGGGCGATGCCGCGCAGGTTTTCCATGCTGCCTTCGCTCCATTCTTTATTCAGCAGCAATACGGCCACCATGATGATCATCATCTGCAGCGCCACGGTAATGAGGCCGGGAACGAGGTAGTGCTGGTAATTGTAAGTGGGATTATACAATGGGTAAGCAGTGAGGCTGACAGGCATGATCAGCGCCATAGCCCTGCCTTCCGGCATGCCGGTTTTCATAAGCTTCTGCAGGTTCACGCCCGAGCCGGCGGTAATGAGCACGGTGGATGCATCTTTGTAGATCAGTTTCCCCGGCACCAGGGACGCCGCGTTTGTGAACACGGGCACTTTCACGGGATGCCTGCTTTTGATGTCCTTTTCCATGTTCTTCGGAAAGTGCACGGCGCCGGTGATCTGCTGGCTTTGCATCAGCTGCTCCAGCTCTTTCCGGCTGCTCACCGCATGGGTGATATGAATGCTGGGCGTTTGTTCGAGGAGGAAGGTGATCTGCCGGGAAACGGCGGAACGGTCTTCGTCCCATACCGCCACCGGCAGGTCTTCCGCCTGTTGTTTGTCGTAAATGTATGCATAGAAAAAAAAGAGGAACGCAGGCATCACCAGCAGCACCAGGCAATGGTCCGGCCGGGTGAGAATGCGTTTCCATTCCCGGAGGGTTATCTGGAGGATGGCCCTGATCATGGCATTTGCAGGGAAGCCGTCATGCCCGGCCGCAGGCCGCGGATGGCAGACGAGTTAACAGGTTTCAGCTCTATCGTAAAGGTGCGCAGCTCGAAGGATCCTTTTTCTTTCACCGGCACCCAGTTGGCGAATTCCAGCGAAGGTGACACTGCGGATACAACGGCATCAAATATTTCAGGCTCGCAGCCCGGCACCCGCACCCGGGCCTTTGCGCCAAGGGGAAGAGCGGCCGCCTTGTCCTGCCGGATGTTGAACCGTATGAAATAAGACATGTTCTTTTGCAGCGTCATCATCGGGTAGCCGATGCTTACGATCTCGCCTTCGTGGATCACCAGGGATGAGATGATCCCGCTGGCGGGGGCGTAAATGCGCGTATTGTCTGTCAATGCTTTTGTGAGCTCGTAGCCCTGCTCGGCCTGTTTCAGTATAGCCGTGGCCGTTTGGATGATCTCAGGCTGTGTGCCTTTCTTGAGCATTTCCTGGTTCAGCCGCGCGATCTCCATTTCTTTCCTGGCCGCCTGGTATTTGAAATAGATGATGTCTTTTTCCGTGCCGGAAACCACGCTGTCGTTATACAGCCGCTCCATGCGCTGGTAAGTTTTCTGCGCCAGGTCGTACTGGTCCTGCGCGATCTTGTACAGGTTGCCGGCATTCCTGATCACTTCGGGCCTTGCGCCTTTCTCCAGCAGCTTTACCTGTGAGGAAGCAGCTTCTATGGCGGCTTCCGCCTGCCTGCGGATGGCGTTGATCTCCGTCGTGCGCAGCACGCCGAGAAGCTGGCCCTGCTGCACGGTATCGCCCTGCTCCACCAGCAGCGAATCCAGCCTTCCGGGGAATTCTGCGGCTACGTCCACATAAGCGGCGTCTACCATGCCGATGAACGTATTGTCCTGCGAAGCGGGGTTACGTATAAGGAACAGCACGGCCACCAGCAGGATGATCACGGGGATCAGTAACGCCCAGTATTGCGATAGGAATCTTTTCATTGTAACAGTGTAGTGATTTGTTGAGGACTACCAATGATGTTATAATATTCCGCGGCGGCCAGCAGGTAGGCGAACAGCGCGGTGTAATACGCTTTGCCGAGCTCTTCCTCCACCAGCAGGGCGTCGTTCACGTCTTTTACGGAAGACAGTTGCTCGGCCAGCCTTTCCTGCACCTGCACGGTGGTGAGCTGCGCCTGGTCCCGCGCCTGCGCGAGGGATAGCATGTCGCGCTCCAGCACTGCCGTTTTGTTGCGCACAACCGCCGCGCCGGCTTCCAGCGAGGCTTGTGTGTTATCAGCCGCGATCTTTGCTTCCTGTACAAAAAGCTGCGTGGCTTTCACGCGTTTCTGGTTACTGAAGCCGCTGAAGAGGGTCCACTGCATTTCCACGCCTACCATCCAGGGCGGTGTGATCACGGGCAGGTCGCGCTGGTAAAGATTCAGCGAGGCGATGCCGAAGATGTTGGGAAGGTTGAGGGAGCGGCTTGCTTTCACCGTGCTTTCCGCCAGGGCGGTCTTGCTTTCCACGGCTTTGTAGGTTGGGTTGCCTTTCCAGAAATCCTGCGGGGGAGCGGACTGGGCGAGCTGCCGGTAACGGAGTGTATCCGTTATAGTTATAGTGGTGTCCTGCGGTACTTGCAGCAGGCGTTTCAGCTCGGTAAGACCGTTGAACTTTTCCAGCTCGAGGTTATTCCTCCGTGAGCGCGCAAAGGTAAGGGCTACGGTGGCCCAGTTTCGCTGGTAGGGGGGAATGATCTCGTTTTTCACAAGCGAGGCCGCAAAACGTTCGTTCTTTTCCATGGCGGCAACCACACGGTCCTGCGAAGCGATCATGGCATTGTAATACAGTATGCGGATGTAAGCGGCGGCCAGTGCAAAGTCCATCTGCTTTTCCACCAGCTCTACATTGATGATGCCTGACTCGTATTCCGCGCGGGCAATGTCGCGGGCGGTGGAGAGTTTGCCGCCGAGATAGATCGGCTGCCGCAGGCCCAGCGCGGCGGTGAAGTAGCTTTGTTTGCTTAGCGGAGGGTTATAATCGGGATATACCGCGCCGATGATATTCCTGGAGGTGTTGTAAATGCGGTCCTGCACGGATGCCGGCAGATCGTTGCCGGTGATCTCCCGGTATACTTCGTTGGCGGCGGCGGTGCTTTGCTGCGAGGAACCCTCCACGACACCTTCCTTCACCTGTTGCAGGTTGATCTCAAGCGGGCGGCTGAGATAGTTGTAACCCGCCAGCAGGTCTATCTTGGGGAAGTAAGTGGCCTGCTCGGCCTTCAGCTGGTATTGCCTTGCGTTCAGCGAAGTGCGGGCCTGCTCCACGGCGAGGTTCTTTTGCCGGGCGAGGCGGAAACATTCTGCCAGCGAGAGCTCTCCGGTTTGTGCCGGGGCGGTTCCGGGAATACAGGCCAGCAAATATATGAGGCAAACGAGGGTTCTTGCTGATGGGTTCATATTCAGGATATCTAACAGCTTTACGCCGCGATTTGTTCGTGCGATTCACACATTTATGTGGTAGGGAGCGGTGCGCCGCCGGCGTATCTTTGCACGATAACCCCAGAGCTATGCAACTGAAACCATGCATGCTGGTCCTTTTGACGGCCAGCTTATTTGCCTGTAAAAGAGAACGGCAAACAGAACCGTCCGCGGACAAATTCCCCACGCAGCTTTCCGGCGCCTGGAAAGGGCAATACGGCTTTTACCAATCTCCCGCTCCCGGCGATACGGTGCTGACTGATCCTGCGCATGCGTACACGATGATCTTCGAAGCGAACGGGAAAATGACGGTGTATGACGGCAATGAAGACGCAGCGCTGAAAGCGGAAGGGCAATACAGGATCCAGGGAAGGGAACTGACGGCGGAATATCATTATGTGCGCGGAGGCTCGGGCACATATT
>CBFHAF010000276.1:0-6575 GCA_965653435.1 uncultured Chitinophaga sp. | reverse complement strand
GCAGCTATGTCGAAGTTCACGTTGTTATAGAACCAGTCGCCCGATTCGAACTGCGCTTTGTTCACCCCGTCTTCCACGGTGCGTTTCAGGTTGGCGTAGCTTCCGCTGCCGTAACTGATCAGGCCGGTCCTTTGCCCGATAAGGCGTTCAAAATTGAGTTCTTTGAATTCCTCTGAAGGTTTCCAGTTGGAGGGCAGGTAATGATACAGCTTTTCTTTCAGGCTCACATTGCAACTTTCCAGCAATGCTACCGTGGCCAGCGCTGTAATGAACTTCGTGCTGCTGGCAATGCCCTGGCGCACATAGGCGCCATGCAGCCTGGCCGGCGCGTCGTGAGGTTTGCGGGCATAACCGCCGCCGCCGTTGGAGATGAAATAGGGAAGGCCTTCGTGGTAAATGGCGTAACCATAACCCGGCACTTTTCCTTCCATGTAGTTCTCGATGTTCTGCGCGAACTTCAGGGGATCGAATCTGAGGTTGTTGTCGAAATCGCCGATGCCTGAAGTTTTGCCGAGCCCGGCAGATGATAACGGCTCAACAAGCTGGTTCTCTTTTTTACAACTTGTTGAAGAAAATGCTGCACAGGCTAACAACCCGAATACAACGGATCTGAGGTTCCTTTTCATAACTTTTTTGATTTTTGATTGGGGTTTAAAAATAAATTTTGAATGCGGCCACAAATCTATGGCAGCCGCATTCCCTTTGTCAGGGCGGCTTAACGGACACTGGTTTTGAATTGACGGATGCGGGGCGTCGGTTAACTACAGCCCTTTCAGGAAGCTGCGCATCATTTCGATCTGCGCAGTAGTGGCATGGTGGCGGTGATAGGCGAGATAGATCGTATTGCGTGCGGGTTTGCTGCTCTTCCACAATTGTTTCAGCTGGCCCGTATTCAGCATATCATTTACAAGAAAGTCAGCCGCCACGGTAATCCCCGGGTTATGGCGGATGCCTTCCAGGATGGAATTATAATCAGGAATAACGTACCTGGGCCTGATGCCCGGCCGTTTGCGGAAATTCTCCAGCCAGAAACGGCGGATGATCATCAGGTCGCTATTATAGGCGTACCATGGCTGTTCGCATAACCAGCGTTCGGCTTCATCCATCGCTCCTTTTTTAATCCATTTATCAAACGCGGCTGCATTGGTGGCGGAGTTTGCCACGAGGATAAAATTTTCTTCCAGAATTGGTTCATAGATAATGTCTTTCTCGTCCGTGCATTGCGTGGCTATCACGAAATAAACCTTCCCTTTTGCGAGCTTCTGCATAAGCTCCCTGGTGATCCCGAACTCAAACACCAGGTTTGCCGGGGCCTTGCCGATGCGCGGGGCCAGCATGCCATAGAAGAATTCCTTCGGGGCGCCAATGCAGGTGAGCGGGATATTGGAATTACTGATATAACGGAATTCCGCTTCCACATGTTCCAGCTTTTCCACTGCTTCAACGATCTGCCCGTAAAACAAATGCCCGTAATGCGTAGGCACCATGCGGCGGGGCTTGCGCTCGAACAGCTGCTTGCCTACATATGCTTCCAGCGAGGCAAGATGCTGGCTCACATTGGGCTGGGATATCAGCAGTTCCTGCGCCGCGCCGGTGAGCGTGCCCGTGCGGTAAATTGCCTTAAAGGTGCGGTACCATTCCATATCTACCATAACACAAATTTATCCATAAATAATTTTATACAAAATGATAAATCAAGCTATTTAATTTATACATGCAGAAAGCGGAATTTTGAGCCGGATATGAAACCGATAAACATGAAACAGATACTTTTGACAGGCATTTCCCTCCTGTGGCTGCTTGCAGCCCAAGCACAAAACCGTCTTAACCGGATAGACGAGCTGATCAACCGGTACATTACCGCCGGGCATATACCCGGGGCCACCGTTCTCGTGGTAAAGAACGGGCGGGTCATTTACCAGCGTTCGTTCGGCTATGCGGATGTGGAAACGAAGCGCCCGGTGCAGCACAGCGATATCTTCCGCATTGCATCCCAAACCAAAGCCATTACCAGCCTGGCGGCGATGATGCTCTGGGAGGAAGGGAAATTCCAGCTGGACGATCCGGTGTCCCGGTTCATCCCTGCTTTCAGGAACCCGAAAGTGCTGGAAACCTACGATACAGTTGCCGGCACTTATACGGTCAGGCCCGCCGCACGCGAGATCACCATCCGCGACCTGCTGCGGCATACTTCCGGCATCGCTTACTCCGCTGTGTTCAGCGATCCTGTGATGCAGCGGATTTATAAAAAAGCGGGCATTCCTTCCGGCATTGGCACCATGGTCTCCTCCGCGAAAGAAAAAATGGAGCTGCTGGCTGCCCTGCCCTTGCAACATGACCCCGGCGAATCATTTACCTACGGCCAGAATACGGATCTGCTGGGCTATCTTATCGAAATATGGAGCGGCCGGCCGCTGGATGTATTTCTGCAACAGCGTGTATTGGGCCCGTTATCGATGAAGGATACTTATTTCCATCTGCCGGCGGAAAAGCAGGCCAGGCTGGCAAACCTGTACGAAACCACGCCAGGCGGGCAGCTGGTAAAAGTAGATCACCCCATTTACGAAGGCCTCGATCCTGAATTTCCAAGGATGAAGGGCACTTATATTTCCGGCGGGGCGGGCCTTGTATCCACCACAGCGGATATGGCGAAGTTTTACTCGCTTTTTCTCCATGGCGGCACATTTGAAGGTAAACGGCTGCTGGCGCGCAGCACTGTGCAACTGATGCTCACCAACCAGCTGGGCGATAAAGTGAGCATTTCCCCGCTGCCGGCGCAGCCTGAGAACTTCCAGTTCAGCCTTGGCGGCTTTGCGCTTGAAACGGCAAAGAACGATCACCTTTCACCCGCCACCATCGGTGCATTTGGCTGGGGCGGCGCTTTTAATACACATGGCTGGGCCGATCCAAAAGAAGGGCTGATCGCGCTGCTGTTCACACAGGAATATCTTTCCCCGTATTTTTCCATCGGCGAAGAATTTAAAGTGGCGGTGTACCAGGCTTTGGACGGGCAATAAACCATACCTGCTTTTCATGTTATTACTTTAACATGCCCTGAAATAAATTTTTATTTATTTTAATCATCAATTTAGTTGCAACATGAAGATCAGGACCTTGCTTTTTACCTTGTGCCTTTATTTCCCTGCCTCAGCACAAACCGGCCCGAATGTTATTACGGAAGACATCGACCGTTTCTGGCAGGCCTACGATAGCGTTCAGACGACCAAAGACAGCCTCCGGCAGCTGCAATACATTCAAACCCTTTATCTTGACAAAGCCACTCCCGGCCTGAAAGCCTTTATGGAAGCACGGGATTACAATGCGCCTTTATATGTGAACCGCATCCGGCAATATCCGGCTTTCTGGGCGTCCATCCGCCCGAATACCTTCAAGGTAAAACAATACGTACCGCAAATAGAACGCAGCATCGAGCATTTCAAGGGGCTGTATCCCGCGCTGAAAGATGCGAAAATGTATTTCACGATAGGCGCCCTCCGCTCCGGCGGCACTACCAGCGGCAACCTCGTGCTGATAGGTACAGAGATCGCTACGGGCGACAGCACCATCAATGTATCCGAATTCCCTTCCAAATGGCTGGAGGGTGTTTTCTCCAAACAGAAGCCGGACAACATCGTAGCGCTCAATATTCATGAATACGTGCATACCCAGCAGAAAGGCGAGCCGAAAGACCTGCTCAGCCTCGCCATCCAGGAAGGCTCCTGCGATTTTATAACGGAACTGGTGCAGGACAGGCCGCTCCTCACCAACTACATCGTTTACGGCGATGCGCATGAAGCTGCGCTGAAAGAAAAATTCAAGCAGGAAATGTTTTCTGACAACTTTCAGTCCTGGATGTATGAAGGCAACAACGCCGTTACCGTAGCCGACCTCGGTTACTACATGGGATACACCATCTGCCGTTCTTATTATAAAAACGCAAAGAATAAAAAGAAGGCCATTGCGGAGATCATTGAACTGAATTACGCGGATACCGTGGCAGTTGAAAATTTCCTGGCGCGTTCGGGTTATTATAAGGATGTTTTGAACAGGCAGGCGCTGAAGCAGGCCTATGAAAATAAACGCCCTCATGTGGTAAGGATGGAGCCTTTCGCCAATGGAGACACGCTGGTGAGTGCGGAGCTCAAAGAGATCAGGTTCGTTTTTTCCACTGTCATGAGCCCCGCGCGCTTTTCTTTCGATATCGGCGAATATGGAAAAGACGGTTACCCTGGTGTGGAGAAACCGGAATTCGCGCCGGATAACCGGTCGGTTGTGCTCAAAGTAAAGTTGAAACCCGGCACCAGGTACAGCCTTGTGGTTACAGACCGCGGATTTAAATCATCCGAAGGTTACCCGCTTGTGCCCTATCCCGTTAAATTCCGCACGAAATAATCAGCGCGCCTGGTCCCGCTGTCAGTCCCTGCCACCGAAAATGGCGGACCCCAGCCTGATGACCAGCATGCCGGCCAGGCTGAAACCGCCTACCAGCAGCCAATCCAGCCGAGGCATCATTTCCAGCCGCAGCGCTTCTTTTACCGGCGGAATGAACAGGCACAATAAGGTTACGGCGGCGCTCAGCACCATGGCGCCGATCACATAAGGATTGCGCATCACGGGGCCGCCCAGGAATTTTTCCTTTCCTTCTTTCATGTTCAGCGCATGCAGCAGCTGAGAAAGGATGAGCGTGTAAAAAAGCACGTTGTTGGCCGCATGCACGTCTATATCGCCTTCCCTGAAATGCTCTGCCGTGAAAGCCGCGCCCAGCGCGCTTGCGCCGATCACCGCCGAATAGAACCAGATCACGCCCCAGGCTTTTTTGCTGATGATCGGGTTCCGCGGGTCCAGCGGCTTGCGTTGCATCACGGTTTCGTCGCCCTCTGTGAAACCCAGGGCCATGGCCGGGAATACGTCCGTAATGAGATTAATGAACAATATCTGGATGGCCGCGAGCTGGAACGGCAGGCCCGCGGTGGCCACCAGCCCTATTACCAGCAGCTCGCTGAGGTTACAGGAAAGCAGGAATACAATGAACCGCCGGATGTTCGTAAAGATCACCCTCCCCTGGCGCACCGCCATCACGATGGACTCGAAGGCGTCGTCTTTCAGCACCATGTCCGCCACTTCCTGCGAAACCTGCGTACCACGGATGCCCATGGCTATGCCGATGTCCGCTTTTTTGAGCGCAGGCGCGTCGTTCACACCGTCGCCCGTCATGGCTACGATCTGGTGATCGTCCTGCAAGGCATTGACGAGATCCAGCTTTTGTTTGGGGCTTACGCGGGCAAAAACGGCGCGCTCCGACCAGGCGTCGCTTTCGGCGGTGAGGTCCTTGCCCGTTACCACATCCTTCTCATCCCCGCTGATGCCGAGCTGGTGGGCGATATGCGCGGCGGTGGCGGGGTGGTCGCCGGTGAGCATGATCACGCGGATGCCCGCCTGGTGGCATTCGCCGATAGCTTCCTGGATACCTTCGCGGGGCGGGTCCATAAAACCGGTGATGCCGAGAAAAACAAGGTTTTCCATGAACTGGCCCGTTTCCCCATCCAGCTCGCGGTAAGCGTAGCCCAGGGTTTTAAGGCCCGAAGCGGCGAGCTTTTCCGTTTCCTGCATCCACTTGCCGCGTTCTTCTTCCGCCAGTTCTTTGGGCGAACCATCGTGCAGGGAATGGCTGCAGATGTCCAGCAGGTTTTCGATCGCGCCTTTCGCCGAAACCAGGTATTTTTCTTCGCCTTTATGCAGGGTGCCCATTACACGGGTATCTGAGTTGAAGGGGGCTTCCTTCAGCTTGTGGAATTTTTCCCTTATCTGCGCAACATCCGCCCCGGTTGCGGCGGAGAAGTTCAGCAGGCTCACCTCTATCGGGTCGCCGATACCCTTGTCGCCATCCAGGGAGGCGTTGTTGCAGAGGATAGCCACCCGTTGCAGGCATCGGAAAGATTCTTCATCGGGCGCTTCCTCTTTCTGGTGCCATTCGGCGGCAGGCAGCAACGCGTCGGTCACTTCCATCCTGTTTTCCGTGAGTGTACCCGTTTTGTCAGTACAGATCACCGTGGTGGCGCCAAGGGTTTCCACCGCGGAAAGTTTTTTCACGATCACATTCTGCCTTGCCATCCTGATCATTCCTCTCGCGAGCGCCAGCGTTGCCACTACCGGCAATCCTTCAGGGATGGCGGCCACGGCCAGCGCGATGGAGGTTTTCAGCATTTCAAGCACCGGTTCCTTGTTCAGCAGCCCCGCGCCGAATATCAGCACTACGATCCCCACGGTGATGCCTATCAGGCGTTTGCTGAAACTTTCCAGCTTTTTCTCCAGCGGGGTGGCGGCTTTGCGGGCACCGGCCACCATATGCGCAATATGCCCCAGCTCGGTTTCCATACCGGTGGCGGTACATAATATTTTACCATTGCCGTTGCGGATGAACGTGCCTTTGTACACCATATTTGTCCTTTCCGCCAGCTGCGTGTCCGCTTCCAGCTCGCCCGGCAGCTTGTCTCCCGGCAGGGATTCGCCTGTGAGCGCAGACTCGTCCGACTGCAGAGCGGTGGATTCCAGTATCCGCCCGTCCGCCTGCACCA
>CBFHAF010000275.1:0-6576 GCA_965653435.1 uncultured Chitinophaga sp. | reverse complement strand
AGATGACTCTCATGAAAGGATAGTTGCCTGTCTTCGACAACATTCTCAATAGATTGTAGTTTACCAACAATAAACAATCTTACCCGGCTTTGAGGGACAAAATGCGCTGCATCTATAATAAAAGTATCAACGGCGTATCCTAATTCATTTAAGGCAATAAGTGCTCTATGAAAATCTTTCCCTTTATGAGATGTCAAAAAACCCGTGACATTTTCCAACAAAACTATTTTCGGTCTTCGAGCTCCCATCTCTCTTAATATTCTAATAAATCCCCAAAAGGCGGATGACTGTTTACCAGCCAACCCTTTTCGTCGGCCAGCATGCGATAAATCTGTGCATGGAAACGATGCTGTTGCCAAAATCACGTCAGGAATACTTTCCCCAGGTATTTGGTGAATATCACCTAAATAGAAGTGATTGTCTTTGTCCTTAAAATGACGTTGGTACATATACTCCTTTGCAGGGTCAATGTCATTTGCATAAGCAATTTTCCAACCTGCCTTTTCTAGGCCCATTCTCATTAACCCAATTCCTGCGAAAAACTCCGCGAATATTTTCTTATCTGCCATAATATAATCTTTATATGGATAACCAGCTCATCAGATTATTGCATTTAATTTAATTTAATTTAATTTTTCAAAGATACTATCATAATTCCCTTACGTAGGAACAAATAAAATCCGCTGCAATAATACTAACAATTTTAGCAAGAACAAAACCGTGAAACGCTAAAGTATTCATAGTTAATCAGCTCACTTACATTATGCTATCCCTTCTTGTGCTTTTCTACTACTTTAGCATTACTTAGTCTATAATTTCCCAAAACATCCCTTAATTCAACCCCGCCCTAAAAAATCCGCTTGACAACAGTAATTCCACGTACTGCCGTGAAAGACTAGGGCTATGCCATTCGCGTTGCGGTGCCGGGCGACTTCTTATTCGGTATGGAAGCTGCCGTTATCTCCGGCGCTGAAAAAATAGCGCAATAGCAAGCGGAGCTGATAACGCCGTTCCTCATGTTCAGGTTTTTGTGAAGTAAAAAAATAAAGACAGGTTAGTTACACAGTGAAGGTATATGTAAGCCTCAAAAAATCGAAGGAGGGCACACTGATATCAATGATGAAATCTGGCAGCGGAAACCAGCTCCGGCAAGGGTTGGATTTCTTGCGCTGACATTTGGAATTAATGAAAAGATAGTGTACTTTTAACATGTTTCAATATTATCTGAACTAAAAAAAACACATTCCACAGTTTAAGAACAGAAAACCAAACAACCCGCCGCCAAATTCTAAATTACTGAGAAAAATAGCAGGAGAAAATTTAAAGCCAAATCGGAAATCGAGATGATTAAACCACATTAATCAAGCCTGTTTATTGCCCACTCGAAAAGCGTTGTAACCTGATGTAGTCGGTTGTACTGACTGCGTGGCTATTTTTTAATCTTTTAAATCCCATGTTATGACATGTAATTAAATTTCCACGTAAACCGGCTGTAAACCCGCATTGCTGCATGCGTGCAAAGTTTTACCGGGATGAAGTACTAAAATCTTCGCTGAACTCTAATTCAAAAAAATTATGAAAAACAAGAGGAACGTTGCTTTCCTGAAAAAAGCGATAGGCGGAGCTATTCTCCTTACCGTCGTTTTTTCCGGCCCCCTTTACGTTCGGGCATCTGTAGCCTACGGGCTTTATTATCAACAGGCGCAAACCGTTAAAGGTAAGGTGATTAGCGAACAAGACAAACAACCCGTGCCGGGTGCCGCGGTCCAGATCAAAGGCACCACTAAGGGAACCGTTACCAATGAAAACGGTGAATTTACCATCCAGGCCAATACAGGCGACGTGCTCGTCATCACCAGCATTGGTTTCACTTCCCAGGAAGTTACCGTAGAAGCGGGCAAATCCTACAACATCGCATTGGCCTTCTCCAACACTTCCCTCGAAGAAGTGGTGATAACGGGCTACTCGGCTCAACGTGTGAAAGACCTCACCGGGGCGGTGGCCGTGGTAAACGTGAACCAGATGAAACAGCAGCCCGTGGCCAGCCCGGTGGAAGCGCTCCAGGGTAAGGCAACCGGCGTGCAGATCATCAGCGATGGCGCGCCCGGCGCAACACCGCAGATACGCATCCGCGGTTTCTCCACTATCAACAACAACGACCCCCTCTTCGTTATCGATGGCGTGCCTTATGAAGGCAAACTCTCCTGGCTGGACCAGAACGATATCGAGACGATGCAGGTACTGAAGGATGCGTCCGCTGCATCCATCTACGGTGCCAGGGCCAACAACGGGGTAGTGATCATCACTACCCGCCAGGGTGTAAAGGGGCCGCCGAAGATCAACCTCAGCACATACTACGGCGTTCAGACACCCCGCCGTGAGGCTTTCCCGAAAATGATGAACCCGCAGCAATACGCCGAGTACCTGTTTGAAGCATTCCGTAACTCCGGACAGACACCCGGTACTGATGCCACAACCGGCAGCAACTATGGCAGCGGCAGTACGCCCACCCTGCCGGAATATCTCCTTGCCGGCAGCAAAACCGGGCAAAACATCACCCCCGCCGATGCTGATCCATCTAAATACAATTACAGCCGCGATGTAGCCACCTTCTACCAGATCACGAAAGCCAATCAGCAGGGTACGGACTGGTTCCGGGAAATTACCAAGAACGCACCCATCCGCAACGTGCAGCTGGGCGTTAACGGCGGCGGCGAAAATTCCACCTATGCCATCGGCGCCGGTTACCTGGGCCAGGAAGGTATTGTGAAGCATACCGGCTATAAGAGGTATAACGCCCGTGCCAACACGAAGTTCTCCACGCTTAACAACCACTTCCGTTTCGGCGAGAATATGCAGTATAGCTACGAAGAATTTGTGGGCGTAGGTGTAAACCCCAACGTATCAGGCGATTACCAGGGCGAAGGCAGCGCCTTCGGCTTTGCGTACCGCATCCCCGTGATCATCCCTGTGTATGATATCATGGGGAACTTTGCAGGCAGCCGCGGCGACAAGCTGGGCAACGCCCAGAACCCCCTTGCACTTCTTTACCGCGCAAAAGATAATATCAACAAACGCAACTTCTTTTTCGGGAATGTGTTCGGGGAAGCGGACATTGTGAAAGGGCTTGTGGCGCGTACATCTTTCGGTGTGCGTTATGAGAACTACAGCGGGGTTTCGTATTCCTATCCGAACCTCGAATTCTCCGAGGGCAGCGCGGCAAACGGCATGTCTGAATTCCAGGGTTTCAATACCGACTGGACATGGACCAATACGCTGACCTATAAATGGGAAGTGGCCAACGTGCACGCGCTTACCGTACTGGCAGGCACAGAGGCTTACCAGTCGCGCAACCGCTTCCTTTCCGCGGGCCGTAACGACTATTTCCTGCTCGGAAGCCCCGATTACTATTATCTGCCTGCAGGCGCATCCAACATCAACAACACATCAAGCGGCGGCGTAGGCTCGCTGTTTTCCATCTTCGGCCGCGCCGATTATTCATACCTCGACCGCTACCTGGTAAGTCTTACGGTTCGCCGCGACGGATCTTCCAATTTCGGCGAGAACAACCGCTATGGCACCTTCCCTGCGGGAAGCGTGGCCTGGCGCCTTTCCGAAGAAAGCTTCCTGAAAGGCAGCTCCGTTATCACCGACCTGAAACTCCGCGTAGGGTATGGTATTACCGGCAACCAGCGTATTCCGGGCTTCCAGTACCTGGACCGCTACGAAAGCCTGCTTGCCAACGCAGCCTATCCGTTTAACGGCAAAAGTGTCGTAGCCGGCGTTTGGCAAAGCGCGTATAAAAATGAGGACGTAAAATGGGAAGAGCTGAAATCCCTTAACATCGGCCTCGACTTTACCTTGCTGGGCGGGGAGATCGATGGAGCCATCGACTGGTATAACCGTAAAACCACGGATATGCTGTACCCCGTTCCGCTGCCGGCAACTTCCGTCGGGATGGGAGCGGCTCCTTTTGTAAACATTGGCGACATGAAGAACGAGGGCATTGAAGTTGCGGTTGGCTATCATTACGGCCAGCGTGAAGACAGTCCTGTCAAGCTCGACCTGAACCTGAACGTGTCCCGCAATGTAAACCAGGTGATCTCCCTGTCGCCTTCTGTGAAGGAACAGCTGTACGGTACCTACCGTAGCCTTCAAACCACGATCCTCAAGCCCGGAGAACCTTTCGGCTCCTTCTACGGGTATAAATCGGAAGGCATTTATCAAAGCGACGATGATCTTGCCAAAAGCCCGAAATACACCGGGGCACGTGTTGGCGGCCAGAAATACGCGGATATATCCGGCGATGGGCAGATCACGCCGGACGACCGTACTGTTATCGGCAACCCGCATCCCGACTTCCTGTACAGCTTCAGCGTTAACGCCAAGTTCAGGAACTGGGACGTGAACATGTTTTTCAACGGCTCGCAGGGCAACGACCTGTACGAAGCAACCCGTTATTTCACGGACTTCAGCACCTTCGACGGCACAGCCAGCGTACGTATGCTGGACAGGTGGTCGCCCACCAACACGGACTCTAAGATCCATACGCCTAACAGGAGGGCATCTGACTATGAGCTTGCTTCTTCCAGCTACTATGTACAGGACGGCAGCTTCTTCAGGATGAAGAACCTCCAGCTGGGCTACAACTTCAAAGTGGACAACTGGTTCAATGGCCATGTGCGGTCCCTGAGAGCATATGTTGGCGCCACCAATCTGTTCACGATCACCAAGTACACCGGCCTGGACCCCGAAGTAAGCCAGACCAACTCCACCTTCTCGGCGCTGGGTGTGGACTTTGGTGTTTACCCTGTGGGGCGTCAGTTTATTTTTGGCATCAGTGCAGGTTTTTAACTTAAAAGAATTTGAAAATGAAAAGGATTCATAACATCATATTGTTGGCATGCGCAGTTTTTCTAGGTTCCTGCGGCAAAGGCTTTCTTGATAAGAACCCGCAGGGAGAACTGGTGCAGGAGCAGATCGAAACACCGGCAGGCGTTGAAGGTATGCTTACGGGCGCGTATGGCCTCGTAAACGGCAACGTCAACGGCACCTGGGGAAACTATGCTTCAGCGCCCAGCCAGTGGCTGTTTGGCGAAGTAGGCTCAGATGACGCGCACAAGGGCAGCAACAACGGCGACCAGCCCAACATGAACCAGGTAGAGCTGCATGACGTATCTACCGCCAACGATAATACAGAGGTCATGTGGAACCGGTATTACGAAGGCGTAGCGCGCTGCAACAATACCCTCCGCCTGCTTACGGCGGTGCAGGCAGGTTCAAACAAACTGTCGGATGCAAGGGCCAAGCAGGTGGAAGCCGAAGCGCGCTTTCTGCGTGCGCACTATTATTTCTTCCTCCGCAGGGTATTTGTAAACATCCCGTATATCGACGAAACCATCACTCCCGAGGATGCGATGAAAGTGACCAACGACAAGGAAGTTTACCCGATGATCGAAGCGGACCTGCAATTTGCGATCGACAACCTGCCTCCCACCTGGGAAGGCGGAGATATCGGCCGCGCCAGCAAAGCAGCAGCACAGGCCTACCTTGGAAAAGTACTGCTGTACCAAAAGAAATATGCCACTGCGCTGCCATTGTTCACAGCAGTAATAGCGGCAAAGCCTGCTATTGAGACCCTGCCGTTTGAAAACAATTTTGACGTAACGAAAGAAAACGGCCCCGAAACCATTTTCGCTTCACAACATGCCATCAACCCCGATGGCGGAGGCGATAACGCCAATGTTGGCGATATGCTGGGCGGATTCTATGGTACCGCTCCCGTGTCCTGCTGCGGATTCTTCCAGCCCTCCTTCGACCTGGTGAATTCATACAGGGTAGCCCCGAATGGCCTGCCCATGCTCGATGGCAGCTACCGTACCAATCCCTACAAGTCCGACTTCGGGCTTACGGGCACTGCTAAAGCCCAGTATACAGTAGATACCACCATTGCCGTGGACCCGCGCCTGGATTACACCGTGGGCCGCAGAGGAGTACCCTACCGCGACTGGGGCACAATGCCCGGCGACGCCTGGATACGCGACCCCGCATATGCCGGCCCGTTCGTGGGCGTTAAGCACATGGTAGATGGCGCAGTACGTGGCACAGAAACAGTGGCGGGCGCACCCTACATTACCAGCCTCAATGTGAACATCATCCGGCTGGCAGACGTTTACCTGATGGCCGCCGAATGTTATGTGGAACAGAATAACCTGGCAGCAGCCCTGACCCTGGTGAACAGGATCCGCCTCAGGGCTTCGATGCTGCCACCGAGAAAGATCGGCGACTCCCGCGCCGCAAAGTACAATGTAAAGCCCTATGCCGCTTTTGCAAGCCAGGACGAAGCCCGCAGGGCCGTACGCTTCGAGCGCAGGCTGGAGCTTGCACTGGAAGGGCATCGCTTCTACGACCTGGTGCGCTGGGGCATTGCCAAGCAAACGATTGAGAGCTACTCCGCGTTTGAAGGCTCAATACTCCCTGCATTCCTGAACATCCAGTTTGAGCAGAAAGACGAGTATTTCCCCATCCCGCAGCAGCAGATCGACCGTTCGCAGGGTGCGCTCAAGCAAAACAATT
>CBFHAF010000274.1:0-6605 GCA_965653435.1 uncultured Chitinophaga sp. | reverse complement strand
CGGCCAAAACACTGGAATACGCGTACGACGATTTTTGCGCCTATGCGCTGGCTGCGGCGGCAAAGCAGGACAAATACCGCCAGGGATTTGAGAAAAAGATGTTCAACTACCGGAATGTATTCGACAGCACCACCGGTTTCATGCGCGGCAGGGACGGGAACGGGCAATGGCTTAAAGACTTCGATCCCGTGGAATGGGGCGGCCCCTATACGGAAGGCAATGCATGGCATTGGCTCTGGTCCGTATTCCATGATATCGGCGGCCTTAAAAAAATGCTCGGGGGAGACGAGGCCTTCTGCGCCAGACTCGATGCCGTATTTGCCGAGCCGAATAAAGTGAAAGTAGGCACTTACGGCGGCATGATACATGAAATGACGGAGATGGTCATGGCCAACATGGGACAGTACGCCCACGGCAATCAGCCCATCCAGCACATGATATACCTCTACAACTACGGAGGCCAGCCATGGAAAACGCAGTTCCATGTGCGCGAGGTGATGAGCAGGCTGTACAATGCAACGGAGAACGGATACCCCGGCGATGAGGACCAGGGGCAAACATCTTCCTGGTATGTGCTGAGCGCCCTGGGATTTTACAGCGTATGCCCCGGTACGGACCAGTACGTGCTGGGTAGCCCCGTGTTCAGGAAAACAACGATCAGGCTGGAAAACGGGAAGAAGTTCGTCATCGAAGCAAAAGGCAATTCCGCTGAGAACGTGTATACGCACCAGGCAATGCTGAACGGCAAGCCTTACTCCAAAACCTTTATCACTTACCGGGATATCGCCGCGGGCGGAACGCTTTCCTTTGAAATGAAAAATACAGCGGACAGGCAGAGGAAGCTGCAGCCGGAAGACCTTCCCTATTCGGTTTCGGGCGGGAAATAAATGTAAGAAGTCCGTTCAACGGACAGTCCGACATTGCCAGGAGCAAACCGGAATGGAAGAAGCCAATACAACGAGCAACCGTCATTGCGAGGAGAAAACCGGAATGGAAGAAGCTCAGACGAGGCGCAGCCCGTCATTGCGAGGAGCAAGCCCGAATGAAAGAAGCTCATACAGGGAGCGCCGACCATTGCGGGAAGCAAACCAAAATGGAAGAAGTTCATACAACGGGCAACCCGTCATTGCGAGGAGCAAGCCCGAATGAAAGAAGCTCATACAGGGAGCGCCGACCATTGCGAGGAGCAGCGGAGCCAAAGCGGGTGGGGCGAGGAAGCAATCTCCTTCATTGAATGGATATACTCCAATACCTGGAGAGATTGCTTCGTCGCACCTCCGCACGAATCCCCCGCTGCTCCTCGCAATGACGGGCTTCGCAGGGCAACTCTGGCTTACCTGCAAGGTTCGGCCTTACTCCTCTCATGACGGGCTTTGCCGGTAACGCTGACTTATCTATAAGGTACGGCTTGCTCCTCGTAATGACGGGCCTTGCAGGGCAACGCTGGCTTATCTGCAAGGTTCCCCACCCTCCTCGGATGACGGGCCGGTCCTCGCAACGAAGGCTTGCCCCCCGCAATTGACTGGCTTCGTAGGGCAACACTGCTTTACCCGCACACCTCCTGAGCCTAACAGCAAAGGGCTTTGCAGCGCAACAGCTTTGCGGCCAGGCTTCGCTCACTCTGAAAATTCGATTGGCATAATTAAGCGGATAACCATTTTTTCTTTAAATTGTATCCCACAGCTATCCCTGACTAAAATCTATCCCACGTTCCTCAAATAAAGCACATATCATGGAAGAGATCGGCCAAATGCTGAAGCACACCAAACCAGGCATCCTCATCGTTGACGACAACGACGACATCCTCGATTACCTGCGGCACGACATGGAGAAAGGCTACAAAGTGCATACAGCCAAAGACGGCGACGAAGCCTTTTCCATACTGCAGCATGAATTTATCCAGCTCGTGGTCAGTGATGTGATGATGCCGAAGCTGGACGGTTTCGAGCTTTGCGAGAAGATCAAGCTGACCCTGGAGCTCAGCCATATACCGGTTATACTGTTAACGGCCAAAAACACCCTGCAGGCCAGGATACAGGGATTAAAGGCCGGGGCCGACGCTTATATAGAAAAACCTTTTTCGCTGGATCACCTCTATGCACAGGTGGAGAACCTGCTGGCAAACCGGCTGAAGCTAAAACAATGTTACGCGCAGTCGCCGCTCGTGCATATCAACAGCATTGCGCATACGCAGACCGATGCGGCATTCCTGGAGCGGCTGGTGAACACCATCCTCGCGCACTTGGATGAAACACAGCTGGACGTTGAGCGCCTGAGCCTGCTGATGAACATGAGCAAACCCACGCTGTACCGGAAAATAAAATCCATATCCGACCTCTCCCCTCACGACATCATCAACCTCACACGCCTGAAGAAAGCCGCCGACCTGATCAGTTCCGGCAACCACCGGGTAAATGAACTGGCGGAAGAAGCCGGTTATAATTCCCCCGGGCAGTTCAGGAGGAATTTCTACAAGTATTTCAAAATGTCGCCCTCCGAGTATATCGAAAAAGCCACCTCACGCGCCTATCAGAAATCGCCGTTGTAGGCTTCCCGCTTAGGCGCGGGCTGTTCCGCTTCGGCGGCTTTCAGCCGCGGGAGTGTGAGCGTGAAAGTGTTAAGCCCTTCGCCGGCGCTGTATTCCAGGCTGCCTTTATGCAGCAGCGCGATGGACTTCGCCAGCGACAGCCCGATGCCGGTACCCGTCGTCATCGTATTGCCCGACCGGTAAAAAGGTTCGAAGATGCTTTCCCTTTCGTCCTCCGGGATAATATCGCCGTCGTTCGTTATGCAGACCACCGCGTTTTCGCCCGCCGGGTCCGCCCCGAGGGTCAGCGTGATCTGGGAACGGCAATACTTGATGGCGTTATCCACCAGGTTGCTCACGATCTTGATCACCCCGTCCTCATCGATATTGCAAATGAGCGTGGCCTCCCTGACCACAAGCTCGCAGGTACTGTTTTTCTTGCTGATGGCCGGCTGAAAGCTGCCGTATACTTCCTCTACGACCGGCACGATATTCATCGCGTTCAGATGCAAAACATAATTCCCCGACTCCACCATCCTGAAGTCCAGCAATTGATTGGTGAGCGTGAGCAGCCTGTCCGTATTCTTGTTCATCACCATCACCTCATGCTCCATTCCCGGGATAGACGCCACGTTCTTCAGTATTTTGCTCATCGGCATCTTTATCAGTGTAAGCGGCGTTTTTATCTCGTGCGCCACTTTGGTAAAAAAGTCGATCTTGGCCTGGTACAGTTCCTTTTCCTTATTCAGCGTAAAGATCTCCATCAGCCTGAGCTGCTTTTCTTTATAACGGTTACTGTAATATTTCGTCGCGAAATAGATGATGACGATAATAAGCAGGGCATATACAAGATATGCAAGGCCGGTCTTCCAGAACGGCGGCGTGATCTTTATCTTAAAGGAAGTTTCGTTGGAAACCCAGATGCCGCTGCTGTTGGTGGATTTTATCCTGATCGTATAGTTCCCGGGCGACAGGTTATTAAAATGTACGGTCTTGTTCTTATCGGTGAAGTTCCAGCTTTCGTCGATCCCCTCCAGCATATAGGCGTACCGGATGTTGTCCGGCGCAGTGAAGCTAAGCGCCACGAAATCGAGGCTGAAGGTTGAATTATTATAAGGCAGCTGGATATTATTCTTATGCAGGAACAGGTAGTCGTAGAACAGGTGCCGGGAATTGACGGCCGCATCTTTGCTGAACACCTCCAGCTTCGTGAGATAGATGGGCGGTATATAATCAACCGGTTTCAGGTTTTGCGGGTTGAACCTTATCATCCCTTTCAGGCAGCCGAAATACATATTCCCTTCCTGATCCTTAAAAGAAGAACGGTGGTTGAACTGGTCGCTCAGCAGCCCGTCGCTTTGTTTGAAAGTTTTCACCCGCCCGGTCTTCATGTCTATATAGGCCAGCCCCATGGATGTAGAGGCCCAGATATTGTTACTTTCATCCTGCATGGTGCAATAAACGATGTTGCTGGGCATGCCGGCACGCGTGTCGTACACCTTAACTGCATAGCTGCCGAGGTCCATCCTGAAAAGGCCGGATTCCGTGCAGATCCAGAGATGGTTGTCCGCATCTTCCTGGAAGTTCAGGATCTTGTTATTATCGAAGGGGGAATACCCGTTCACCTGCAGGGAAAACTTCCGCGCCGGCCGGCCGGAATCGATGTAATAGATGCCATTCCCGTGCGTTCCCAGCCAGATGCGCCCTTTGCTGTCCTGCGCAACGGCGGAATAGAACTCGTCGCGCATAAGACCCGGCAGGTAATGGAACTGCCCGGCCTTCTTGTCGAAACTGTACACGCCGCTGGATGTGCATGCAATGATAGCGCCGGCGGCGGTTTTATACAGGATATTGACGTAGTTGCTGTTCAGCCCGTTATTGGTGTAAGCGGCATAATGCTGCACGATCCTGTTCTTCTCCAGGTCGAACACATACAGCCCGTCTTTGAACGTACCGATATACAAACGGTCCCCGTCGGCCAGCAGCCCGTGGATATTGCCGGGCAGGCCCGGGGCTTTTTTATTTTCGTTGTTGTAGTTCACGAAAGTGCCCTTTACCGGATCAAAGGCGGCCATGCCTTTATCCTCGGAACCTACCCATATCCTGCCGTATTTGTCCTGTACCATTTCGCGCACCACGTTCCCTTCGATGGAAGCGGGGGCCGATGTCGGGAAGAATTTTTCAAAAGCGATGGGGTGATGTGCATAATAGTTGATGCCGCCGAAAAAGGTGCCCACCCAGATGCCGCCTTCTTTATCCCTGCAGATCGAATAAATGGCGTTGTCCGTCAGGGAATACTGGTCGTGGGGCACTTTGCGGATATGCCGTATGCCATTGGTGCTGCTGTTGAGAATATACAGCCCTGATTCCGTGCCGATCCAGAAACCGGTATCGTTCACCTTCAGCAGGCTCCTGACGAACACGCTTGCTCCTTTTACCGGCGACAGTTCAATGGGCGCCCATTGCTGATCGCGGGTGCTGAACCTGAGCAGGCCGGTTTGCGAGGTGCCGACCAGCAGGGATCCGTTTTCCTTGTCTTCGCAGATCGTTTCTATCGTATTGGCCGTGCGCACAACCTTGCCGGAGGAGTAATAAACGAAAACGTTCCGCTGCCCGTCGTACTTCGCCAGCACGCCATTGGCGCAGCCCAGCCACAGCGTGCCGTCCGATGATCTGTACAATGTCGTGATATTCTGCAGCGACGGATCGCGGTATACGTCGATCTGTTTTGTTCCGGGGTTGTACCTGTGCAACACGGTGCCTTCAACAAACCAGATATTGTTATTGGCGTCGCCATGGATCACCCGCACCAGCTGCCCTTTTGTGTTATGCAGCCTGGTGAACGAACCGGCTGCCGTGTCGAAATAAAACAGGCCTTTCAGCGTCGCCACCCATAAGGTACCTTTAGCGTCTTCGTAGAGGTGGAAGATCGGGTTGTTGTTAGGGCCCCCGGGCTTCTCGTCCCCTATCCTGAAGACCTTGAAATTATACCCGTTGAACCTGTTCAGCCCGTCAGGCGTGCCGAACCACATGAAACCGTCCTTGTCCTGCAGGGAAGTGATCACAGAATTGTTGGACAGGCCGTTCTCCACCTCGTAATGCCTGAAGTAGATAGACTGCGCCCTGCTTTCACCAAGCAGGAAAAGCACCAACACCGTACAAATGAAACGTTTTGCCATAACGTGAATACAGGGATATTAAATAAGCCGTCATTGCGAGGAGTTAAACTCCGTCATTGCGAGAAGCCCAAACGGCGTCATTGCGAGGAGTTAAACCCCGTCATTGCGAGAAGCCCAAACGGCGTCATTGCGAGGAGCAGCCGAGCCAATGCGGGTGGGGCGAGGAAGCAATCTCCTTCATTGAATGGATATGCTCCAATATCGGGGGGAGATTGCTTCGTCGCTCCCCGCACAAAATTCCTCCGCTGCTCCCCGCAATGACGGTCTTTGCTTATCGCACCATCTGCACGGGATTTCAGCTGCTTCCCGCAATGACGGCCTTTGCCCATCGCACCATCTGCACGGGATTTCAGCTGCTTCCCGCAATGACGGCCTTTGCTTATCGCACCATCTGCACGGGATTTCAGCTGCTTCCCGCAATGACGGGCTTTGCCCATCGCACCATCTGCACGGGATTTCAGCTGCTCCACACAATCCGGCCTTTGCTCGCCGGGCCTTCCGCGCTAAATCCCGCTTCTTCCGGCAATGACGATATTTTCAGACTGCCGTACCCTCCGGCTGCTGCAATGACAGGCTTCGGTATAAACAAGCAGATTATCAATAATTTAAAAATACGGCAGGTTAGCCGGATACTGAAACTGCGGGGAAGCCATTGCCTGAGAATGATACAATATAAATCTTTTTTGATTCGAAATAGCGGCATGCAGCGGCGGGCAACCTGTAAATTTACCGGGTAACAGAATACCTGTGAACATGTGCTGTGCCATGCAGATGTATCGGCATCATGATAATATCTGCTTTCCTGATTCCACTTTATCCACGTCCAAATTTGCTGTAACATTTCAAAGACCAAAATATGCTTTGAGTAATTAAAAGCACAACGCGTTATGAGTAAAATC
>CBFHAF010000273.1:0-6617 GCA_965653435.1 uncultured Chitinophaga sp. | reverse complement strand
CCGCGACACGCTCATCGAGCAGGCCGAGCAGGGTGTGGATTATTTCACCATCCATGCCGGCGTGCTGCTGCGTTATGTTCCGCTCACCGCCCGCCGCATGACAGGCATCGTTTCCCGCGGCGGCTCTATTATGGCCAAATGGTGCCTTGCGCATCACAAAGAGAACTTCCTCTATACGCACTTTTCCGAGATCTGCGAGATCATGAAAGCTTACGACGTAGCCTTCTCCCTCGGCGACGGGCTGCGCCCCGGCTCCATTGCGGATGCCAACGACGCCGCGCAGTTCGCCGAACTGGAAACCCTCGGCGAACTCACCCATACCGCCTGGAAAGAAGAAGTGCAGGTAATGATCGAAGGGCCCGGCCATGTGCCTATGCACCTCATCAAAGAAAATATGGACAAGCAGCTGGAGCACTGCCACGAAGCGCCTTTTTACACGCTCGGACCGCTTACGACGGATATCGCTCCCGGCTACGACCACATCACCAGCGCCATCGGCGCAGCCATGATAGGCTGGTTCGGCACGGCCATGCTGTGCTACGTAACGCCCAAAGAACACCTGGGCCTGCCGGACCGTGAGGATGTGAAGCAGGGCGTGATCACCTACAAGCTCGCGGCGCATGCGGCGGACCTTGCCAAAGGCCATCCCGGCGCGCAGTACCGCGATAATGCGCTGAGCAAGGCGCGCTTCGAATTCCGCTGGGACGACCAGTTCAACCTCTCCCTCGATCCCGATACCGCAAGGGCTTTCCACGACGAAACCCTGCCTTCGGAGAATGCCAAGGTGGCGCATTTCTGTTCCATGTGCGGCCCGCATTTCTGCTCCATGAAGATCTCGCAGGAGGTGAGGGATTTTGCCGAAGCGCAGGAAGGCATGGCGGAGAAGTCCAAGGCATTTGCAGAACAGGGGGGCGAAATCTATTCCTGATGATCTGGGTGGTAACCGCGCCGGGCCTTGTTCCGGATGAAGCTTCTGTGTTATATGGCCTGTTTTCAGCAGGCCTGGAAACACTGTTGCTGCGCAAGCCGGGCTGGAGCGCGGCGGAATATGAATCGCTGCTGCAGGGCGTGCCGCCTGGTTTCCGAAACCGTATCATGCTGGCGGGGTATCCTGAGCTGGTGGAACCTTATGGCCTGAAAGGGCTGCACCTCAGCGAGCGGCTACGCGCGGTTGTTCCTGCTTCGGAAATAGCCCGTTTCAGGAATTCGGGATTTTTTGTGAGCACATCTGTTCATGCCATGGAAGAATCACCGGTGAACGGTTCCGGTCGGCATCAGCCGGTGCGGGAAAAAACCGGCAGGCCCGGTAACACTGCAAACGGGTATTGGCCGGTAGGCTGGGATTATCTTATCCTCGGCCCCGTGTTCGACAGTATTTCGAAGCCCGGCTATACCGCGCGCCGGTTCGATTTAATACCACCCAACGCAATCGGCATAGGCGGCATTCATCCCTCCAATGCCTGCAAAGTAAAACAGATGGGCTTCCGCGGCGCGGCGTTGCTGGGTGCCATCTGGCAGGAGCCTTTGCTCGCCGCGGAAATATTCATCCAGGCAAAAGGGTCATGGGATGGTTGAAAGGTCGTTAATGCGCATGGTAGCAGGATTTTGTAAAAGAGTGCGAAGACCGTCATGAGCAGCAAAGGGCAACGAACAACGATCGTCATGAGCAGGAAGAGACATGTGCCGGAGGAGGCAACGAACAACGATCGTCATTGCGAGGAGCAGCAGAGCAATGCGGGTGGGGCGACGAAGCAATCTCCCGCGTTAAACCGGTACGTCTCAGTCCAGGAAGAGATTGCTTCGTCGCGCTCCCGCACAAAATCCTCCGCTGCTCCTCGCAATCACGACAGTCTTTTTCACGACGCCTTTTTCACGGCGTCTTTTTCCGACGACGCCTCCTGAAGCCTTTTTTCACGATGATGCACTTTTTCACAACGACTTAAAACAGGCGGATAATCAAAATGAAAACAACACACAGCATATGTCCACTTACGTAATGAGCCTCGCCGGCCTCGATCCCAGCGGCGGCGCGGGATTGCTGGCAGACATCAAAACCTTTGAAGCCCACCGTATCCGCGGCCTGGGCGTTTGCACGGCCCTCACCGCCCAAACGGACAGCGAATTCCTGGGCGTGGAATGGCTCACTGCAGACAAGATCATTGCCCAGGCATTACCCCTGCTGGAAAAATTCCCGGTGGATTATTGCAAAGTGGGTATCGTTTCGCATCCCGACGTGCTGGCCGAAGTATTTCCGGCGTTGCGTAAGATCACGCCCGGACTGCAATTTATCCTGGACCCTGTACTGAAAGCGTCCGCAGGTTACGTTTTTCATTCTGCTATTTACAGGCAGTGGGAAGCCGTACTTCCATACCTGCGCCTGCTCACGCCTAACTACGACGAGGCCGTGGCCATGAGCGGCGAACCGCACGGTGAAAAAGGCGCGCAGCAAATGGCCCGGCACTGCGCCGTGCTGCTGAAAGGCGGCCACCGCACGGGGCGCACAGGCTGGGATACGCTGTACGAGAGCGATACAACACTGGACCTTGAGCCTCCTTCCGGCGAAATATTTCCCAAACATGGCTCCGGCTGCGTGCTTTCCGCCGCCATCACCGCATCGCTGGCAAGGGGATTGCCGCTGGCGAAAGCCTGCCGTGAAGGCAAGGCCTATACTTTCAAATACCTGCAAAGCAGCCCGTCGCTATTGGGCTGGCACAACATTCAGGCTGTTAGTCAGAGTACTTTATAAACAAACAAAAATGGAACGTCTCTTATACATTTCCCAACAAACACCCGGCGCTTCTCACGCGGAGAACATCCGCGCAGCCTGCGAAGCCGGTTGCCGCTGGATACAATTGCGCATAAAATCGGGCGATGTATCCGCCGCGGCTTTCGAAGCAAAACAGATCTGCGACCAATTCGGCGCCAAGCTTTCCATCAACGACCACCCTACGGTTGCCAGGGCTGTAGGCGCTTACGGCCTGCATGTCGGCTTACAGGATATGCCCGTGCAAGAAGCCCGTGAGGTCGTAGGCAGCGGTTGCTGGCTGGGCGCAACGGCCAACACCATCCACGACGCGCGCATGCACGCCGAAGCCGGGGCGGATTACGTTGGCGCGGGGCCTTTCCGGTTCACCACCACGAAAGAAAAGCTCAGCCCCATTTTAGGCCTGGAAGGCTACCGTCAGCTCATGCAAGGCCTCGGCGGCAGCCTGCCGGTGCTCGCCATCGGCGGCATATTGCTGGAAGACATTCCCGCATTGATGGATACCGGCGTGTACGGCATCGCCGTATCAGGGCTCATCACCCATGCGCCTGATAAAAAGGCGGTGGTGGAACAGATCATGCAATTGTTGAAGAATTAATGTACCCGATAAAAAAGATCATCATTGCGAAAGACCCGCCATTGCAGAAGCTCGTCGTTGCGAGGAGCAGCAGCGCTAAAGCGGGAGGGACGACGAAGCAATCTCCCACGTTGAAGGATATGTCCCAATTTCCGGAAGGGATTGCTTCGCCGCGCCCGGCTGCACCTCGCAATGACGTTTTTTTTGCAACAATGGAAGCAAGCTGCGATAGTTTAAGAAAGTGAATAATCATAAAAAAAACTAAAGATCATGGACCCGCTCATTATAGCCGGACGAACTTTTGAAAGCCGTTTGTTTACCGGCACCGGCAAATTCGGATCGTCAAAAATCATGGAAGACGCCATACTGGCTTCCGGTTCGGAACTGGTTACCGTGGCGCTCAAGCGCGTGGATACTTCCAATACCCGGCAGGATGGCATGCTGAATGTATTGCAGCATGCGCATATTCACCTGCTGCCCAATACTTCCGGCGTACGCACGGCCAAAGAGGCCGTTTATGCCGCACAGCTGGCGCGTGAGGCTTTGGAAACCAACTGGCTCAAACTGGAGATCCACCCCGATCCACGCTACCTGCTGCCTGACCCGGTGGAAACGCTGGAAGCCGCGCGGGAACTGGTGAAGCTGGGCTTCGTGGTGCTGCCGTACATTCATGCGGACCCGGTACTGTGCAAACGCCTTGAAGATGCAGGCGTGGCGGCGGTGATGCCCCTCGGCTCGCCTATCGGCAGCAACAAAGGGCTCCGTACGCTGGATTTCCTGGAGATCATCATCAGCCAAAGCTCGGTACCTGTGATCGTGGATGCGGGCATCGGCGCGCCTTCGCATGCTGCGTTGGCCATGGAGATCGGTGCGGACGCCGTGCTTGTGAATACCGCGATCGCGGTGGCGCAGCAGCCGGTAAAAATGGCGGCCGCTTTCAAACAAGCCGTGGCGGCGGGAAGGGAAGCTTTCCTGGCAGGGCTTGGCAGCATCAGCACGCAGGCAGTGGCCAGCAGCCCGCTGGTCGCTTTCCTGGACGAGTAACGTCATTATTGACCATTCAATTTATTATTATGTCTTTCGAAGATATATTCCGCCGGCACAGCTGGAACGATGTGTCCGCTGCCATTTACGCCAAAACGCCCGCCGATGTGGAGCTTGCGTTAAGCCGCAGCCGCCGCACGCCGGAAGATTTTATGGCGCTCGTATCTCCCGCCGCCGCGCCTTACCTGGAGCAGATGGCGCAGCTTAGCAGGCAGCTCACGCAAAAACGTTTCGGCAAAACGATGCAGCTGTACGCGCCCGTTTACCTTTCCAACGAATGCCAGAACATCTGCACTTATTGCGGCTTCAGCTACGACAATCCACTCCGGCGGCGAACGCTCACCGGCACGGAAATACTCCGCGAAATAGCCGCTGTGCGCGAACTGGGTTATGAACATGTGCTGCTGGTTACCGGGGAAGCGAACCAAACCGTGGGCATGGAATATTTTCGCAAAGCGCTGCCCCTGTTCAGGCAGCACTTCGCCCAGGTGTCTATGGAAGTGCAGCCGATGGACAGGGAGGACTATGAGCAGCTCATCCCGCTCGGCCTTCATTCCGTGCTCGTTTACCAGGAAACCTACCATGAAGAAGACTACCGCAAACATCATCCGAAAGGGAAAAAATCACGCTTCGGCTACCGGCTCGAAACTCCGGACAGGCTTGGGCAGGCGGGCATTCACAAGATCGGGCTGGGCGTGCTGATAGGCCTGGAAGACTGGCGGACGGACTGCTTCTTCACCGCGCTCCATCTGGACTACCTGCAAAAAACCTATTGGCAGACCCGCTACAGCATCTCTTTTCCGCGGCTGCGGCCCTTTTCCGGCGGGCTTGCGCCTAAGGTGGATATGAGCGACCGTGAGCTGGTGCAGCTCATCTGCGCCTACCGCCTTTTCAGCGAAGAGGTGGAACTGAGCCTCTCCACCCGCGAAAGCGGGCATTTCCGCGACCATCTCGTGCAGCTGGGCATTACCACCATGAGCGCGGGCAGCAAAACCAATCCCGGCGGCTACGCGGTAGACCCGCAGTCCCTTGAGCAGTTCGAGATCAGCGACGAAAGAACGGCGGCCGAAGTGGCCGGCATGATCCGCGGGCAGGGGTATGAGCCGGTCTGGAAGGACTGGAGCGCGTTTCAATAAAAAAATCCCGGTTACAGAAGTAACCGGGAGCATACCTGATTCGTCCTTTGCCAGGACTATCTGCCAAATGATCTCCGCTTGTCTGTACGGCATATCTACACCGGCAAGACAGGGTGACCAAAAACTTACTGCCAATGGGCTTCCAGACCTACCCAGCCTTCGTGGCCAACGATCAGGAATACCCTCAATGAGCCGAGCAACAGGCCGGTATCGGCGCCGCCCGGCGGATAGAGGTACCTGCGGGACACCGAGTTGCCAAAAGCATTCAGGCACTGACGGGTAAGCCAGTTGGTAGGATACATGCGGTTATAGGCTCCGTCGAAGCGGTACTCGAAATCGCAGTCGCCGCCGGCGTTGGAGATGCTGTATATTCCATAGTAACCTATGCCGCGTACTTCCCTGGTGGTTGCATTGAACGGGAAACTTTCAACAGGGCACGCTGCTTCGGCAGAAGCCTTGCCGGCCGCCTCATAAGGAGCAAGCAGCTGGTTTATTTCATCATTAGTCAGCTTGTTGAACTGTTTGCCGAATTTATTCAGCGCGATCTGCTGGAATTCTTTCCGGCGGTCTGCTGATTTACGGAGCTGCTCACGGATCATGCTTTCCTGTGAACCGCTCAAACGGCCGCCGGATGATTCCGCCATGTGTTTTGCGATCTGAAATGAATCTTTCCGCAGCCGCAGCGCGTTCAACTGCTCCAGTTCCTCTGCGTTGAGGGAAGCGTAGGCCGCGGTAATCGCAGCATCGCCTGATGCGTCGCTGGTAGCGTACATTTTTTCTACCAGTACGGTTAAAGACACCCTTTGTCCGGGAGCTTCAACCAGCTCATCAGACGGGGTACCTTCTTTACGGCAGGAAGATACAAGCACCGCGGCGATGCCAAGCGCCAGTGCGAACCGGGGTGATAATTTCAACAAAGTTTTCATAATTGAATGTTTTTAAAAATAAAGCCGAATTAAGCATGGGTCCTGTACGGAGCCTTTCAGGAATGGCTTTGGACAGTCCTCCCGCCGGAGGATACGGCAACAGCCTGCTGCCCGCAATTTTTTAACTGTGGTGATAAAAAAATCCGTGGATTTTAAAGGGTAATCAATGT
>CBFHAF010000272.1:0-6636 GCA_965653435.1 uncultured Chitinophaga sp. | reverse complement strand
ACGACCCTCTGATTAACAGTCAGATGCTCTAACCAACTGAGCTAAGGAGGAATTTTCCCGCTTCACCATTGAATCTCAATCGCAAATTGGGATTGCAAAAATAGACAAAATTTCATTTCCGCAAAATCTATTTCAACTTTTTTTCTAAACACCCCTAATTCTGATATCTTTATAGCAGCCAGAATTAATATGAAGTGGATCCTGTTCACCCTGCTACTGCTTTTAAACGCCAGGGCACATGCCTTGCACGGTAAAGACAGCCTGCTGCATCAACTCAATATCCTGATCGAAAAAACAGCGGAATTCGATGCGCAAAAATATGCCCAGCTGAATTCCCTTAAAACAGCCTTTCAAAACGCCCGCCTCCCGGAACAAAAATACGCCGCATGCCTCCGCCTGTACGACGCCTATAAAGCATTCAACTACGATTCCGCCTTCTCGTACGCACTGCTGCTCGGCTCCCTCGCCGGCAAAATGCAGGACCCGGACCGTATCGCCTACGCCAACATCAAGCTTGGCTTCATCCTGCTCTCATCTGGCATGTTCCGCGAAACAGCGGCAGTCATGGACACCCTCCGCATCCAGCACCTGCCGGACACCATGAGGGCTGAATACTACGGGCTTATGCGCCGGTATTATTACGACCTGGCTGATTATGTGAACGACCGCCACTATTCTCCCCAGTACCTCCGGCTGGCCCACCGCTTTACAGATTCCGCCGCCGCCATGTACCCGGAAAACAGTTTCGAGCACCTGAGCTACCTCGGCAATAAGTTCTTCAAAATAGGGCAGATGGATTCCGCCCAATATTACCTCCAGCGCTCCCTTGACCTCAGCCTCACCCATCACCAGCAAGCCATGGTGAAGGCCACCCTTGGCTCCATATATGTAACTTTAAAGGAATACGACAAGGCCATCGAGCTGCTGGCGCTGTCTGCCATGGCGGATATACGCGGCTCCATCAAGGAAACCACCGCGGCCTTTAACCTCGCCTCCATCCTGTTCCAGACGGGCGACGTGAAAAACGCCTCCCATTATATAGAACGCGCGATCGAAGACGCGACCTTCTACGGCGCCCGGCAGCGCAAAGTGCAGGTAAGCGCCATCCTGCCCATCATCGAAGGGGAAAGGTTCAATACCGTGGAAAGCCAGAAGAACCGGCTGTTCGTTTACCTCGGCATCGCCATCTTCCTGCTGCTGGCATCCATCGTACTGTCGTTCATCATCTTCAAACAGTTCCGCAAGCTCAAAACCGCGCAGGATATCATCACCAAAGCCCACCTCCGCCAGCAGGAAATAAACGACAAACTGCTGGAATCCAATAAGATAAAGGAGGAATACATCGGCTATTGCTTCCATATCGCGTCCGCTTTCATAGACAAGATCGAGAAGCTGAAGAACCAGGTGGACAGCCGGCTTACAGACCATAAATACGCCGAGATCCGCTACATCGTCAATAATATTAATATCAAACAGGAAAGGGAAGAGCTTTTCCACAACTTCGACCGCATCTTCCTCCGCATCTTCCCCAACTTCGTTGCCGAGTTCAACTCCTTTTTCAAAGAAGAAGACCAGGTGCGCCTTAAAGAAAATGAGCTCCTTAATACAGACCTCCGCATCTACGCCCTCATCCGGATCGGCATCAGCGAAAATGAAAAAATAGCCCGCATCCTCGAATATTCAGTGAACACCATTTACGCCTATAAAACCCGGATAAGGAACAAATCAACCGTTCCGAACGATGAATTTGAAGACCGGATCATGCAAATTAAGATATAAAACCACCAATATTACGAATATTTATATATAATAGCAACTATTTAATTTCCAATCTCTTAAGTCGAGCCACAAGGTAAATTAGCCTGATAATTTCTATAATCAGCCCATACTAATTTGCCGCCTCTGTTATACCCGTTTACTTTGATCCTGTTCAACCAAAAACGAATTCCACGTACAGTATTCCACCCGCTGTACTTATCCTAAAAAATCTCTAAATACTACGTTATGACCAAAACGCGACTACTAAAAGCGCTGCTTTTCTGTCCGCTGTTATTCCTGGCGGCAGCACTCCAGGCCCAGACAAAATCAGTTTCCGGTAAGATCACTGACGACAGAGGCGAGATCATCATCGGCGCCAGCGTGCAGGTGAAGGGCACCACCACCGGCACCGTTACCGACGCCAACGGCGCCTTTAAGCTGAATGTGCCTGCCTCCGCCACCACCCTGCTGGTAAGCTTCATCGGCTACACACAGCAGGAAGTGAACATCGCCAATACCTCCACCGTGAACGTGGTGCTGCAAACCGAGAACACCACGCTGACCGACGTGGTGGTGGTTGGTTACGGCACCGCCCGGAAAAAGGACCTTACCGGCTCCGTGGCCTCCCTCAAAGCCAAAGATTTCAACAAAGGCATCGCCAATGCGCCTGACCAGCTCATTCAGGGCAAGGTGGCCGGCCTCATGGTGGTGAACACCAGCGGCGCGCCAGGCGCAGCCACCACGGTGCGCATCCGCGGGGTATCGTCCGTGCGTTCCGGCAACCAGCCGCTTTACGTGATAGACGGCGTGCCTTTAGACGGCCGCGTGGCCAGGCCCAACATCAATGCGAACGGCGTCGGCGCCACGCCGGACGCTAACCCGCTCAACTTCGTGAACTCCTTCGACATCGCTTCCATGGACGTGCTGAAAGACGCTTCCGCTACCGCCATTTACGGTTCCCGCGGTTCCAACGGCGTGATCATCATCACCACCAAAAAAGGAGTGGAAGGCCCGGCCAAGCTGGACTTCAACTATTCCGTAGGCGCGTCCTCCATCATGAAAAAGCTGAAAGTGCTGAATGCGGACGAATTCCGCAGCGTGCTGGAAACCTATAAGTTCACCAGCGGCGATGGCGGCGGCAACGAAGACGCCATGAAAGCCATCACCCGCACGGGCATCACCCAGAACTTCAACCTCGGCATCAGCGGCGGCTCCGAGAACGCGCGTTACCGCGCTTCCTTCGGCCTCATGGACCAGCAGGGCATCGTCCGCAAATCCGGCCTGAAAAAATATACCGGCAACCTCTCCGGGCAGTTCAAATTCCTGGAAAGCAAAAAGCTCGGCCTCGACTTCAACCTGATGGCGGCCCAGACCGTTGAAACACTGGCGCCTATCAGCAACAATGCCGGTTATCGCGGCAGCCTCATCGGCCAGGCCCTCCAGTGGAACCCCACCGTACCCCTGCGCAAGGCAGACGGCTCGCTGAACCAGCTGGGCGGCAACGCCGCGGTGAACCCGCTGGCCATGTCTGAAGCCTGGAACGACCAGGCCAACATCTCCTACATTCTCGGCAGCATCAGCCCTTACTTTAAGATCACGGACGACCTGGAATACCGCTTCCTGTTCTCCATCAACCGGCAGACAGGCATCCGCCGCTTCGAGTTGAAAAGCTTCATCACGCTGCCGGAAGTGGAAGGCTTAGGCCAGGCTTATTACGGCAATGCCGAGCTCACCACCAAGCTGTTCACCCATACCCTGAGCTACAACAAGCAGATCTCCACCGCCTTCAACCTGAACGCAGTGGTGGGGTACGAATACCAGGATTTCGTGTATAAAGGGGTGGACCTCGGCGCGCTTGGTTTCACCACGGATGCGCTGCCTTACACCAGCATCCTCCAGAATGCGCAGCAAACCAATACTTTTATTTCCTCTTACGTCAACCCGCAGTCTGAGCTGCAATCCATCTTCGGAAGGGTAACAGCCAACCTGCGCGACAAATACCTGCTCACTGCCACCATGCGTGCTGACGGGTCCAATAAATTCGGGACGAACAACCGCTATGGTTATTTCCCTTCCTTCGCGGCTAAATGGAACATCAGCAGCGAAGACTTCATGAAAGGCGGCACCTTCTTCCAGAACCTGGCCCTGCGCCTTGGCTGGGGCATTACCGGCAACCAGGAATTCCCGGCAGGCGCCGCGCAGGAACAATATGCGCTCGCGGGCGCAGGCGGCGCTACGCAGCTGAATGTGGCCAACCCTGACCTGAAATGGGAAAAATCGAACCAGCTGAACGCCGGCCTCGACTTTACCATCCTGGACAGCAGGCTTACCGGCAGCGTGGATTATTTCCATAAAAAAACCACGGACCTGCTCTTCAATTACACCGCCATCGTGCCCGGTCCCGCTTCCAACCTCTGGATCAACATGCCTGGAGACATCACCAATAAAGGTGTGGAAGTGGCCCTGCGCGGGGACATCATCCGCAATAAGGACCTCACCTGGGGCCTTGGCGTGAACGCCACTTTCATCAAAAATGAATTGCAGAACTACACCGGTCCAGATGTGCTCACCGGCGCCATCAGCGGCCAGGGCGTATCAGGCGCTACCGTACAGCGTTTCGCAAACGGCCACCCGCTGAACGTGTTCTACGTGCGCAAATACGAAGGGCTGGATAAAGACGGCCTGGCACAGTATGCGGACAACGGGAACACCATGTACTACATGGGCGACCCCAATCCCAAGCAGCTGCTGGGCATCAGTACGGACCTTTCCTACAAAAAATGGTACCTGGCCATCAACTTCAACGGCGCATTCGGGCAGGATATCTATAACAACACCGCGAACACCGTGTTGCCGGTGAACAACCTTTCTTCCCGCAACATTGCGCGCAGTCTGATGGGCAACAACGAGAACCTCGCGAACCCGATCACCACTTCATCCCGCTATCTCGAAAAAGGTGATTTCGTGAAGCTGACGAACGCCACTATCAGCTACAGCCTTGGCAACATTGGCAAAACATTTAAGAACGTGAACCTCTCCCTCACAGGGCAGAACCTTTTCGTGATCACCAATTACAGCGGCTTCGACCCGGAAGTGAATACGGATAAAAGCATCAACGGCGTGAACTCATTCGGCATCGAATATTCGCCCTACCCAACGGCAAGGAACATCATCCTCGGCGTAAGTGTTTCACTCTGATCCATTATTCACTCAAAAACTACTATCATGAATTTCCATAAAAAACTATCAACGCTTGCGCTCGCCGGCCTCACGCTGGCCAGCTGCACGAAGCTCGATGAAAAACTGGGCTCCACGCTGGAAAGAAGCCAGGCAGACTCTGTAATACAGGTAGCTTCTTTGCTGAAAACCGCATACGACGGCCTGCAGCTGCCATACCAGGACCAAAGCAATCTCTGGGCCCTGCAGGAAATGCCGTCTGACGAGGCAGTTGCCCCCACCCGCGGCGGCGACTGGGACGACAACGGCCAGTGGCGCTCCCTCAAAACCCACACCTGGACCGCAGAGCATCCCATCATCGGCTCAACGTTCACCAACCTGCTGCTGCTGCAATATTCAGCCACCAATGTGCTGAACTTCCGCCCCTCTAAACAGCAGGCAGCCGAAGCGCGTTTTCTCCGCGCCCTGTCTATGTTCTCCGTGCTGGACGCATTTGGCCAGGTACCTTTCCGGGAGCCCGGCGAAGACCTTCGCAAGGCGCCCAAAGTGCTGGCAGGCGCTGAAGCAGTGGCGTTCATCATTTCAGAGCTCACGGCGATCATCCCCGACCTGCCTGAGCGTTCCGCTACCGTGGCGGCTTACATCGCCAATAAAGACGCCGCCCGTGCGCTGCTGATGAAAACGCATCTCAACAAAGGCGCGTTCCTGAACCCCGCACAGCCTGCTTTTGATGCGGCGGACCTCACACAGGTGGTGACCCTGGCGGACCAGGTCATCAACTCCGGCCGTTACACGCTCGCCAACAATTACTTCGATAACCTGGCTTATAACAACGACGAGATCGGGACCGAGAACATCTTTACCCAGCGGAACGGTCCCGGCTACAGCACCGTACGCTCCGGCAACGCAGCTTTCTGCCACTGGGCGCCGACCTTGCATTACCATCAAACACCCGGCGGCTGGAACGGCTTCGCTACCGTATCCGCTTTTTACGACAAATTTGAAGCGACAGACACGCGCCGCGGCGGGCCCTACGCCAGCGTAACTCCGGTAAGCGGCCTCCATGTAGGTTTCCTGGTGGGCCAGCAGTACGACAAGAACGGCACTGCGCTGAAAGACCGCAAAGGCAATATGCTCGCCTTCACCCGCGAGCTCGCCCTGCAGGAAAGCGGCAACGACCTCGAGATCAAAGGCATCCGCGTGGTGAAATACCCGCCGGACATGGTTACGACCGGCGGCTCCAACAGCAACAACGGCAGCAACGACTGGGTATTTTTCCGCCTGGCTGACGTGATGCTTATGAAAGCCGAAGCCCTGCTCCGCTCCGGCAATGCGCCCGGCGCGCTGCTGATCGTGAACCAGCTGCGCCTGAAACGCAAAGCCACAGCGCTCCCCGCCATCACGCTGGACATATTGCTCGATGAACGCGGCCGCGAACTGTACTGGGAAGGCTGGCGCCGCCAGGACCTGATCAGGTTCAACAAGTACCTGCAGCCCTGGCAGCTGAAACCTTCCGACGATCCAAGGAACCTGTTGTTCCCGATACCCGTAAGCGATCTGGCTGTTAACCCCAACCTCAAACAGAATCCCGGATATTAATTCCTGAATGCTCAGGATAAACATCCCAGCAAGGGGCGTATAGCGCCCCTTGCCGGATTCTTTTTTGCAAAAACCTACAGAGATGACAGGAAAATTAATGTT